>JAZKJI010000199.1:0-2277 GCA_040384405.1 Bdellovibrionota bacterium | reverse complement strand
GAAGCGGTTTACACATTACACGAAGGCATCGCATCGGTTGATTCAATCGATCAGGCCATGAAATTAGGAACTAATCAGCCAATGGGTCCATTGCAATTAGCTGACTTTATCGGATTAGATACTTGCCTTGCGATCATGAACGTACTTCATGACGGGCTAGGGGATTCTAAATATCGTCCGTGCCCATTATTAGTAAAATACGTTGAAGCAGGATGGATGGGTAAAAAAACCGGTCGCGGATTTTATCAATACGAAGCTAAACCTTAAGAAAGAAGTTTATGAGCACTGACGTAAAAACGATCCAAATGCAAAATCACGGCGGAGTTTGGACTTTGACGATTAACCGGCCTGAAGCTCTGAATGCTTTGAACTCTGCTGTACTTAATGAAATGGCCGATAGCTTGCGCATGATTGGCGAAATGACGTTTGAACACGCTCGCGCAATGATTATTACCGGTGCTGGCGAAAAAGCTTTCGTTGCTGGTGCTGATATCAAAGAAATGCTTGATCTAGAGCGCGAACAAGCCCAAGCATTTGCTGAAAAAGGCCAATCAGTTTTAGCCGAAATTTCCCGCTTAAAAATTCCGGTTGTAGCAGCAGTAAATGGTTTTGCATTGGGCGGCGGATTTGAATTGGCACTGGCTTGCGATTTTATTTACGCTTCTGAAAATGCAAAGTTTGGATTGCCGGAAGTTACTTTAGGATTAATCCCGGGCTTCGGTGGAACGGCAAGGCTTTCACGGGCAGCGGGACAACGTCGCGCTCAAGAGCTAACTTTGTCAGGTGAAGTATTTAATGCACAAGATGCTTTAAATTGGGGAATCGTAAACAAAGTAGTTCCGCAAAGTGAATTGCTGACAGAAACCCGCAAAAAAATTGATGTGATTATATCCCGTGCTCCTTACGCATTGGAATTCGCGAAAGAAGCTGTTGAAGCCCATTGGAATATGCCAATGGAAGATGCGCTTTCCCGGGAAGCACAAAGATTCTCCCAACTATTTGAATTCGAAGATACCCGCGAAGGAATGAAAGCATTTACCGAAAAGCGTAAAGCAAACTTCCAAGGAAAATAAAGCAGCATTTGAGGTCGCCATGGATTCAGTTCAAAATGAAATTACTAAAATTCCGGTCAAATTAAAAAATCCTGTCCGTATCGTTACGGCCGCAAGTCTTTTTGATGGACACGATGCCAGTATAAATATCATGCGGCGGATTCTGCAGGATCTTGGTGCTGAAGTAATCCACTTAGGCCACAACCGGTCCGTCGCCGAAGTAGTGAAGGCCGTTCTGCAAGAAGGCGCTCAAGGTGTATGCGTCAGCTCTTATCAGGGCGGGCACATGGAATATTTCAAATACATGAAGGACTTGCTCGATCAATCGGGCGCGGGTTACGTGAAAATTTTCGGTGGCGGTGGCGGCGTTATCGTTCACGAAGAAAAACAAGAATTAGAAGCTTACGGAATCACCCAGATTTTTCATCCTGACGATGGAAGAAAAATGGGCCTAGAAGGAATGATCCGGTACATTGTCGAGAGTTGCGATTTTTCCTTGGCTGAAGTCAGTGCAAAAGCACCGGCAGGAAAACAGGTTTTTGCGAATGATACGGTTCCCAGCGTAGAAATCGGCCGCGCATTAACTATTATCGAAAATAAAATGGAAGACGCTGACCCATCGAAATTGGGATTAGGAACTTTCCTTAAAAAACGAAAGCAGACTCCGGTCATTGGGATAACGGGCACTGGCGGTGCGGGAAAATCCAGTCTGATTGACGAACTTGTTCAACGATATATGAATTTTTTCCCCGACAGCCGAATCGGCGTCGTGTGTGTGGATCCCTCTAAAAGAAAAACGGGCGGATCGCTATTAGGTGACCGAATTCGAATGAACAGTTTGGCAAGGCCCCATGTATTCATGAGATCCCTGGCGTCCCGCGGATCGGGCAAAGAAATTTCCCAAAGTTTACCTTTAGTATTAGATTTCATGAAGAAGTTAGATTTTGATATTATCATTGCGGAAACTTCCGGGATCGGGCAGGGAAACACGGCGGTCGTCGAACTATCAGATGTAGCGATGTACGTGATGACTTCGGAATTTGGTGCGCAATCGCAGTTAGAAAAAATTGATATGATCGATTTTGCCGACGTCATTGCGATTAATAAATCTGATCGCCGCGGCGCCAGTGATGCCCATCGTGATGTGACTAAACAATATAAGCGATCAAGAAAAATATTCGACCAAGAAACTCAAGTACCAGTTTATTTAACTCAAGCTGCGCAG
>JAZKJI010000198.1:7969-10359 GCA_040384405.1 Bdellovibrionota bacterium | reverse complement strand
TTAACCGGCGTTTCTGTTGGACTGATCAACAGCGTAATGATTGTCTACATGGGAACCCAACCAATTATTGCCAGTCTGGTTGCGATGGTTACCGGTCGCGGAGTTGCGCAATTACTATTAGATGGCCA
Organism: Bdellovibrionota bacterium; assembly: GCA_040384405.1. Lineage (GTDB taxonomy): Bacteria > Bdellovibrionota > Bdellovibrionia > Bdellovibrionales > Bdellovibrionaceae > JAZKJI01. The sequence continues at coordinate 10,231 of JAZKJI010000198.1, read as the reverse complement.
GATTGTACCGATCAGTAACCCTACTTACTTATTTATCGGAACCGGTTATTTATTTGGGCTGCCTTTCATTATATCTTTAGTTGCGGCAATTTTAATTTTATTAAATTTTTTCATGCGCAAAACTTCGGCTTCATTATTTATCGAAGCATTGGGAAGTAACGCGAAGGCGGGTTCATTCATCGGTTTAAATACCAGCCTCATAAAAATTTCGGTGTATGTAATTTCTGGAATAATGGCCGCACTTGCAGGCATCGCCTTAAGTGCGAATATCAGGGCCGTGGATGTAAATAACCTGGGGCTTTACCTTGAACTTGATGCGATTCTTGCCGTGGTCATTGGTGGCACACGGCTCGCAGGAGGCAGATTCTCTTTATGGGGGTCGGCATTGGGCGCATTAATTATTCAAACTGTATCCACCACCATCAACACCCAAGGAATTGCAGTAGAAGCCATGTTAATGGTTAAAGCTTCTGTTGTTATCGTTATCTGCTTACTACAATCAGATAAAGTTAAGGGTTTCTTAAATACTTTAAAAAATAAATCCGTGATCCCTTTAAAAGCTGAAGAGGTCGCGCGATGAAGAAATTTTGGAACCCGCAAAATGCATCCATATTTGCTACACTTTTTGTGGCCATCGCTCTTTTTCTGGCAGCTTCACTTCGGTACAAAGGATTTTTCAGCCTTCCGGTCATTGTGAATCTGGTTGATGACAATGCATTTTTAGGAATTGCTGCCGTCGGTATGACCTTCGTGATTTTATCCGGCGGGATTGATTTATCCGTGGGATCCATGATTGGTCTTACCAGTATTCTCTCGGCAATTTTAGTTGAACGCTATGGTATGCATCCAGCGGTTGTTGCACCGATGATGTTATTACTGGGCGCGGGCTTAGGTGCAGTGATGGGATTACTCATTGCGATTTTTGATATTGCTCCATTTTTGGTAACCTTAGCGGGAATGTTTTTTTTAAGGGGAATGGCTTATAGCTTAAGTCAGGAATCGATTGCTTTAAATCATCCTTGGTATCAATGGTTTCTATCTCAAAATATTCCCCTTGGAAGTACAGTATTGCCACCGACCGGAATTTTATTTCTGGTTGTAGTTGCGATAGGAATATTTGTCGCGAAATGGACTGGCCTGGGACGCGCGATTTACGCAGTTGGCGGAAATATCCAATCCGCAAAATTAATGGGCCTTCGGGTCAACCGTACGCAAGTTTTAATTTATTTGATCAGCGGAATGCTTTCTGCCTTGGCCGGAGTTACCTATACTCTTTACACAAGCGCGGGCAATGCGACGGCGGCAATGGGTTTAGAACTTGATGTGATTGCGGCCGTGGTCATTGGTGGAACACTATTAACCGGTGGACGTGGTTCCGTATTTGGTACGATGGTTGGCGTTTTTATACTGGGAACCATTCAAACAATTATTACTTTCGAAGGAACGCTTAGTTCTTGGTGGACAAGAATCGTGATTGGCTTGTTGCTTTTTGCGTTCGTGGGATTGCAAAGACTTTTATCTACTTTAGGTCACCGCAAGTGGCAGTTACCTAAACTTTCTTTGACCAAAAAATCTAATTTAACAAAAGCGACTGCGGTCGGCGCGATCGTGTTGGTTGCGTTCGTTACGGTTATTCCGGTCGACGCCAAAGAATGTCCTCCGGGACAATTGCAGGGACGAAAATTAGAAGATGGTTTGTTTCAAATTACGGGCACTCATTTAGTTGTAGGACAAGTTCTTCATTCGATAGATGAGCTGCCAGATCCTGCCCCTCCCTATGTTTCTGAATCGGGGCAAGTAGAGATTTATGGTTCTGCCCCTTATTTCATTCGCTTTAAAGATTGGAATGAATTTTCAGAGGGTGGCTGTTTCGAAGTTGTTGCCCTTGATTTAAGAAATCCAAATCTTGCGACGTTTTCCCAGAAGTACAGCCATCCTTGGGATTTACGAAAATTCCGACTAGAAGAAAGAAATTCCCGGCCGCGCGAAATTATCATCGGTGGTGCGATGAGTGCCACTGGTGGGAATACAGCCCCGGTTTGGGATAAAGATAATATCAATCGTCGAATCTATTTTTTCCATCTGGATGATATGATGAGATGGGTTCGCGACATCATGCCTATAGTTGGTGATGTGATGTCAGGATGGATCGGCCATTCCTACGGCGGAAACTTGATTCAAGAAGACATGCCGGCGAATGTGGTCCGTCCCGAAGCCAAAGATAAACCAATCGGTTTTTTCTATGAGCGAGTCTCTGATGAT
>JAZKJI010000198.1:7395-7944 GCA_040384405.1 Bdellovibrionota bacterium | reverse complement strand
ACACCATGGGTACTTTCAACCGATCCGAAGGAAAAGAAATTTCCATTCTTCCGATCGGAGAAAATCCTTACCCGTCACTAAAAAGAACTGGTGGTGGATTTCTGGCGGAAGGACCGCGTCCGACCCAAGTTAAAATTCACGGGAAGAAATTTTTCTTACTTGGTTTTAGCACCGGTGATTTCCCGACGGACAGTTATCACATCAATTATTTGTGGAGCATTTCTATGATGGGTCCTTACAAACCCCTATTAAATGCGGATAAAAAAGATCTGCTCGATTTAGGTAAGGATTTGAAAGCTCGATACAATCTTTCGTGGGTAGGAAGACCTTCTTTGTTTGAAACTCCATCCGGTGAATACGAAATGTTATTTCACGGAGTTCGAACTGATATCTTACCTGATAATGACTATACGACTTGGCCAACTAAATATAATCTATGGGACTTCTTCCGCTGCATTTTCAAAACAAAAGTTGTTTTAACTTTGGATAACGATGGTCAGCCGGTGATGAAGATCAAGACCCGTAGGACCGATTAGTGGTTAGAATCAT
>JAZKJI010000198.1:0-7385 GCA_040384405.1 Bdellovibrionota bacterium | reverse complement strand
ATCATTTCCCGGCTACTTTTACTTTTTGCATTTCTGATTCCCAGCGCCTGGAGTTCATCTTCGTTTAACGAAGAACTTGCGCTTGATATGGATTTTCCTGATCCATCTATTATGTTGGCCGATGACGGCTGGTACTATGCTTACGCTACGCAAACGATGCTCGACGGAGAATTCTTAAATCTGAAAAGCAATTTAGATCCAAAAAGTGCCCGTCCCGTTCTGGTAAATATTCAGTTAGCGAAATCACAAGACTTAAAAAATTGGAAATATGTCGGTGAAGCAATGCCTGACCGCCCGCCTTGGGCTTTTACCACGCAAAAAATTTGGGCGCCTCATGTTGTGAAATTGGGCCAGCAGTACGTGATGTATTATTCTGCCCTTCAAGATTTTACGGATCAGTTTTGTATTGCGGTTGCGACTTCTTCTAATCCTGCAGGTCCATTTGTGGATATGGGAAAACCGCTAGTTTGTGGAAACAGTTTTGAAAACATTGATCCGGTTTATTTTAAGGATCCCTTGTCGAAAAAATCTTATTTGTATTGGGGATCAGGTTTTGCTCCGATTCGAGCGCAAGAATTAAGTAACGATGGACTTTCGTTTGCCGTTGGATCAATGCCGATTAATTTATTGTACCCACGTAGTGTTGGGCCTGAACCAAATTACCAACGTTTAGTTGAAGCCGCTTGGGTGACCTACAATGAAGGTTACTATTATTTATTTTTCTCTGGCGCCAATTGTTGTGATCCTAATCCCTCGTATGCAGTTATGGTTGCGCGTTCTAGAAATGCCCTGGGACCATTTGAAATTTCGGGCCGGGCTGATCGAACCTACGGTGTAATTTTAAGTGAATCCGCGCGATTTACAGCAATGGGACACAACGCAGTCATTACTGATAAAGATGGAATTCAATGGCTCTTTTTTCACGGCATTGATCGCTCTAAACCATATCTAAAACACGCTATCCCTGGCGACCGCAATGTTCGACGGGTTTTCTTACGTGCTCGGCTGGGTTGGAAAAACCTTTGGCCCGTGGCTTTGTAGATTCACTGGTTTCAGTGGTGTCACGTGAACTCGTAGATTCAGTCAAAATGGAAAAATATTTTTGGCGTGAGTAAAAACTAACTAAAGATTAACGGAATTTTCGCAGTATCGGCCGGCGATATCCAAAATCATATCGATCTTTGGTGGTTTCATGATGTATTCGATCACTTGACCCTTTAGTTCGACCGAGTGGGCTGACATTACTACGATTGGGATATTTTCTAGGCCTGATTTTTGGTGGCTTTCGCTCTGAAGAACGGAAATAAATGTTTGTCCGTCCATCACCGGCATTTTTAAATCTAACAAAATTAAACCGGGTAAGTTTTTGCTTTTCTTTAGAGTTTCCAGAACTTTTAGGGCTTCTCTTCCATTCCAGGCAGAGACACTAGCATAGCCTCCGCTTTCGCATACATCTTGTAGGAGCTGGCGCATATCAACGTCGTCATCAACGATCAGAATAGGTTTTGCCATTCGAGACTCCCTGGTGAAAGAGGACCTTCTAAAAATATAAAAGGGTCCCCAGCCAATGTCCACCCGTAAGACTGGATGCTAAACTCAGGTGCCACCCGGCACTGTAACCCCGCCCTAATCAGGACCTAACTTGACTCGGGGTCCATTCCTAATAGAAAACCTTATTCGACGTCGAAAATGCCCCATTTGTAACTGGTTTGAAAGAGGACTCCTATGCGAAATATTTTAATAGTTTTGTTCACGTTTACCGCCTTATTTTCTTGCACCAAGAAAAACGATAAACCGGAAATTTGGATATATACCTCATTGTACAAAGATACGATTGCCGATATCCAGCCTAAGCTAGAGCAAAAATTTCCTGGCATTAAGTTCAATTTTTTCCAAGCCGGATCTGAAGAAGTCGCTTCTAAAGTAAATGCGGAAGAATTAGCTGGCGGCACCAAAGCCGACTTACTGATTTTTTCTGACCGCTTTTGGTTTGAAGAAATGGCGCAAAAAAATCGTCTGCATAAATACGTACCTAAAGGGGCAGAAAAAGTTTCTGCTACTTTTAGAAACACCGACGGATGGTATGCAACTGTTAGCCACCCGATCATGGTTTTAGCTTACAACACCGATGTCTTAGATGAAAAATCAGCGCCAAAAACTTTTAAGGAAATGGCAGATCCAAAGTGGAAAAATAAGTTCACTACCGGAAGTCCCCTAGCCAGCGGAACTAATTTTACGACGGTTGCTTTCTTACAAAAAAGTTACGGGTGGGACTACTATAAAGCCCTTCGTAAAAACGATACGATCGCTGAAGGTGGAAACAGCTCGGTCATGCGCCGGGTGCAAACTAAGGAACGACCAGTGGGTTGGGTATTACTAGAAAACATCCTTCGCCTACCTGAAGGTGAAACCAAAGTAAAAGTTATTTACCCGGAAGATGGCGCCGTCATTCAAACAAACATTTTAGCCATCGTTGCTAATAAAGCGCCTCGAGATTCTGCCCAGGAAGTGGCGGACTGGATGTTTAGCACGGAAGGCCAAGAAGCCATGGTCAGATCCCATATGCATGGATCCGTGCCCGGAATTGCAGCTCCTAAAGGGGCGCCTACGGTTGAAGAGCTGATTGGCAAAACCAGTTTCAAATGGTCTAACGAAATTGTTCAGGAATTCATGAAAAATCGCGAGTCTTTAAAAGAAGAGTTTGCGAAAATCATGCTTCAATAGTTACTATCAGCCCACAAAGTGGTTAATAGAATAAAGTCTGCATTTTTTGATATTCGTGTTTTATTTTTGGGCCTCGCACTCGTGGCCCTTTTCTTTTTTTGCGTCTTACCGTTTTTTACTTTATTCGAACGGGTCTTATTTCCTGAAGGTCAGTTTACTTTAAGTTTATTCGAAGAAACTTTTTCTTCACCTGCGATTACTATCGCCATTAAAAATACTTTACTTGTTAGTTCACTGGTCACGATTACATGTATGTTTATTGCCGTTCCACTGGCGTGGTTACTGACCCGTACTGATTTTCCGGCGGCCCGAAAATTCAGATCGTTGCTGTGCTTGCCCTTTGCGATCCCCCCTTATATCGGAGCGATTGCGTGGATATACCTGGCAAACCCGACGACGGGGTTGTTACCGCATTTAGTGGGTGGGGATTTATTTAATATTTATTCATTTACGGGCTTAGTTTTTGTTGAAGCGAGTTTTCTTTATACTTTTATTTTACTGACGACATTATCCAGTCTTGACCGAATGGATTCATCCTTTGAAGAGGCTGCCAGGCTTTCCGGCGCTTCTCCGTTGAGAGTATTCAGAGATATTAGCTTGCCCTTGATGAGGCCTTCATTAATCAGCGGTGGCTTACTGGTGTTTCTTGCCACGGCCGCAAGCTTCGGGGTTCCCGCTTTAATCGGAGGACCTGCTCGCATCTATTTGATGACGACGCAAATTTATACTCTTCAGAAAATGGGATCGGTCTCTGGCATACTAAAGGCCGGAGCACTTTCGTCATTATTGATGGTGACGGCACTTTTAACGATTTTTCTTTCTCAGTTTATTTCCCGCAAAGCTAAATTTCAGACGGTTTCCGGTAAAACTTCGCGGCCATCGGTGATTGAACTTGGAAAATGGAAACCACTGGCGGTTATCGGAGTATTAACTTTTGGATTTATCGTTTTTGTTTTACCCATTTCTGGAATTTTGATTTCCAGCTTAAGTAAAGTTCAAGGCGATGTTGGCCTATCTAATTTTGGATTTGGAAATTGGTATCGCGTTTTATTCGAAGTCGATGAAACTGGGCGCGCATTATTTAATAGTTTTATTTTGAGTGCCGGTGCTGCCACCCTCGCGGTAATCGTTGGTTATTTAGTTTCTTACGTTCAAACGAAAACGCGCCTTCCGGGTGGACACTTATTTGATGTGATTGCTTCTCTTCCCTATGCAACTCCGGGAACAGTCGTAGCGTTGGCTTTAATTATGACTTTCAGCGGTCAACTTTTTGGCGTCTTACCCTCGCTTTATAATACGCTGGGATTAATTTTAATCGCGTACTTCGTAAAGTATTTAAGTTTTGCGGTTAAAACCTCGGCCGATGGGTTCAGGCAAGTTGATGATGTATTGGCAGAAGCTTCCCGGGTCAGCGGTGCCAGTTGGCTGCAAACCATGATCCGGATTTGGTTACCGCTTTTAAAACCATCTTTAGTTGCCGCTTGGTTTTTGGTTTTTATGCCGGCCATGAGTGAACTAACGATGACGACTTTACTGACGGGGCCCGGGCTTGAAACAATTGGAACTTTGATATTCCAACTTCAGGAATACGCGGATGCCAGTGGTGGCGGAGCTTCCGTATTAGCATTGATAGTTATTATAATCGTGATTGCGATAAATTATGTGGTCAAACGCGTTTCTAACGGAAAGTACGGGTTATGAGCTATATCCAATTTCAAAAAGTTTCCAAAGTTTTTCCTGGCGAAGTCTACGCGGTTAAAGATTTAAATCTTTCCATCGAGCGCGGGGAATTTGTTTCTTTCCTTGGACCTTCGGGCTGCGGGAAAACTACTTCGCTGCGAATGTTAGCGGGCCTTGAAAAAAACACGCACGGTACAATTTTAATTGATGGCGTGAATATGTCCCAGGCCGAGTCCCATTTATTTGTTCCGCCTGAAAAAAGAAAAGTAGGAATGGTTTTTCAATCCTATGCCGTGTGGCCACATATGAATGTTTTTGAAAATGTCGCCTACCCGCTTCGCATTGCCAAAAAACCAAAAGATGAAATCCAACAGCGAGTGAATTCGATTTTGGAAATCGTTGAACTTAATGGATTGGAAGCCCGAATGCCCGGGCAATTAAGTGGTGGGCAACAACAGCGCGTGGCTTTAGCCCGCGGATTGGTGATGGAACCGCGGGTTTTATTATTGGATGAACCGCTGTCAAACTTAGATGCTCAACTTCGCGGAAAAATGCGAAAAGATATCCGGGCCATCCAACAAAATTTAAAATTAACCGTAGTGTACGTAACCCATGATCAAATCGAAGCCAACACGATGAGCGACCGGGTTGTGATCATGAGGGGTGGAAAAGTTTTGCAAGTGGGAACTCCCGACCAGATCAGAAACAATCCGGCCGACAGTTTTGTTGCGGAATTTGTGAAGCAATAAGAATTCTAAATCGATCTGTTTGAAGTCATAAAAAAAGCCATTACACTTTCTTGTGTAATGGCTTTTTTGTTTAAATATCAAAATTAAATTATTTATCCATAATTTGCTGAAGCGCTAATCGCGAATGAATTCTTTCGGTTCCTAACTTGTAACCGCGCTTTGCAATTTCTAATCTAGTACTAATTAGAACTCCGTTTTGTCCCCAGATTCTATTCACGATTGCCGTCGAGTTTTCCGGCGAACAACCTACGAAAGACAAAAACATCCCGAATGCTGAAGGACCACGGTGCTTCATTCCGTCACAACCCATTGCCACGTAATTATGTTGGCGGGCACAGGAAAGAAAACTGGTAGCAGTCTGATCCATCAATGGTCCAATTTTGGCTTCGAACTGATCAGAAGCAGGATTTGGCGCTAAAGGAAAAGCCATCGGCTGATAATTAAAAGCTGCGGCAGCCGAAGAATTTCCGTCATTCATATACCAGGTACAACTTTTTTCGTCTGGTTGAAAGCTTCCGTGCTGTAAGGCTAAAGTTTGCACTGCAGTTACATCTGAATCACCGACTGCTAAACCTACTAAAGTCAAATCGCCTACTTGATAAACGTGTTCCCGTTTAAGACCTTGCATCTCGCCTTTTCGCTCTAGACTCATGAAAGTATCAGGATCACAAAAGGATGGTTGGGATTGAACATTTGCATTTGCGGAAGTAACTAAACCAACGGACAGGATGATCGATCTTAAAAACATTCTTCCTCCTTGAAAAAATGCCTACCAGTCGAAAGTAGTGCGATAAGGTGATTACAACAAGTGCCTGCGTATTGCGCAAGTTGAGGTTTTGTTAAGAAAGTTTGAATTCAGTTAGGGATAAGCAGCAAGCTAGACCTTAGTACTGGATCAATAAGCGTCCAGAAACTTTGTGAAATCTCAATTTCTATCAATGAAAAGCCGAAGAATGCTCTATGAAAACAGAAAAACTCACCTGGGCACTGGGTATCCTAGTTACCTTTGCAATCGCATGGTTTTCTTGGCAATTTTTTATTCACAGTAATACTCCTGCGTCTTACCGCGAGAGTAATGCATTTCTTGAAGGTTTAGAAACGATGAACCTTCGCTACAACGATTTTAAATACAAAGCCAAGGATTACCGCGGTACTGATGTTCCGGTTGTGTTGATTGCACTTGATGATGATTCCATCCGCGAAGTCGGTCGCTGGCCCTGGAGCCGCGAACTGATTGCCCAAATGACAAAAAATTTAGTCGACCTTGGCGTTAGCGCCGTAGGATTTGACGTTATTTTTTCAGAACCTGAACGTGGATTCCCGGAAGCCGATGAACAGTTTGTCAAAGTTGTCACCGATCACAGCGATAAAATTGTGTTGGGTGCCTTCTCGGAAAATATGTTAAACATCCCGCCCTACCAAGATTATTGCGTCACCGAAGGTTTCTTGAAAACCGGCGGCGAGCAGGTAGTTAAAAATAATCCTACCTTTGTCGTGGATGATGAATCAGGTCCCTATGATGAACTAATGTGGAAAAAACTTTTTGACCCTTTGTTTGCTAACCAAAATTCACGCACGGAATTACAGGTTCTAAAAGGTTTTAATAAAGCTGCGCCAACGGATCTAACCCAATTCCAACAGAATTATTTAGCTTCGATGAAGGATAAGGAAATTTTCGAGTATTGCCAACGCTGGTTAACCGATCACGATTACTTTTTTGATAAAGATACAAAGTCTATTACCGCACCACTTTATCAAGAGGTGTTTAATAATCCCGCGGTTGCCGCAGGTGACATGGACCAAACACTTTTGAAGTTTAAGAATTCTATTCCTGCCCATCCCGTGCCTCAGTACGGCCAATGGACGCCAAATATTTTACCACTGCAGACAGCCGCAACTTATACGGCATCTTTCAATGCGCAAATTGATGTGGATGGATATTTCAGACGTTATCCGTTATTCTATCGTTCGGGAAATCGTTTAGGTTCAAGTTTCATTCCCTCTTTAGCTTTGCAAACTTACTTGGTAGCTAAAGGTTATCGTGCAGATGTGACGATTGCTCCGGAAGGTAAACGTAAAGTTAAAAAAATTAACTCCTTTAAAATTATTGATCCATCCCAAGAGCCTGAAAAAGTCGTCATGAACATGCCCATTGATTCCCAAGGGCAGTTGTTAATTCATTTTTACGGAAAACAGAATGCCTTACCTTATGTTTCCGCTAAAGAATTATTT
>JAZKJI010000197.1:0-7786 GCA_040384405.1 Bdellovibrionota bacterium | reverse complement strand
CTAACAATGAAAAAACTATTTTCAATCATCGCCGTACTAACAGCTTTCTCTTCCTTTGGTTTTGCTAACACCTGCTTCTATGCAAACTCTGCCAGCAGCTACGAAGTTCCAGCACCTGATACTTTAAACGTTCGCGTAGGTGGAAGAACATATCAATTGGCACTTAGCCCATGTCCAAATTTAAATTGGGCGAACTCAATCGGCTTCAAAACATTTTCATCATGGGTATGCGCTGGCGACCAGGTGATCGTGTACGACAATTTCAGCAACTGGCAAGATCGCTGCTGGATCGATAATATCGTTCAACTTAAATAATCAATATTGATCGAGCTTCGCTCGTCCTCATTGTTTTGGGAAACTGTAACGGGACAGGAAACTGTGTCTGCGACGGCGACTGCAACTGGGACTGTACTGAAAGCTGAAACTGAATCTGAAAACTGCCGACCGAAAAGCTCAGTGCCGGTTCCTGTCGTCCATAAACCGTTGTCAGTGCCTGGGCGGTGCCAGTGGAGTTTTCGACATTAGCACTGGCATTAGCATTTGTTTCAGTCTAGTTGTCGGTTCGGTGTTAGCAGTTGAGTTTTCGGCTTCTGATACTGATGCGGATGATGTTTTGGTCTAGATATCGGTTAAGGTTTTTCGGAAGTAAACGAAGTGATGCGAACCATTCCCCTCCTGGGGCGACCAATCGACTTTTGATCAAGGGCCAGATGCAAGGCGGAGGTTGCTGCTTATCGCGGAGGCGTGCTACGTGCACGTTGGAGAGATAAGCAGCGGCCGACAACGCAGTCAGCTGGTCGTTGAGCAAAATCGTCCCCCAACCGAACGTGAATCTGGAATTGAAATGGCATATTAATCTTAGATCCCGATCCTTAAGCAGAACGGTTTAATCTGTAATTTATTATTTTGTATACTTCTGGGCGACAGGTTCCGCAGGCTGTGCTGGCTGATGTTTGTAGGCTTACTGCTTCTGGGGTGTGGGCTCCGCGGATGATTGCTTGATCGACTATCTTTGTTGAGATCATGCGACAGTGGCAGACTTCGTCGTGCGCGTACGGGAACTGCCATTTGCCTTGGCATCTTAATATAAACTCTCTTAGTAATAAATCAGAGTGGTGATCACCATTTGGAACTTCCCACTTTCTGGGATCAGTTCCGTTTTTTGAACGTAAGGTTTTTACTTTTTCCATCAAATGCGAACATCCAATAACGGATATACGGAATTTCCCATCCGCCTTCGCCTCAAATACTAATTCGTCTTGTCCGTCTAGCTCTACCCTTACCGTTTCCATGCAATAAGGATAGCAGAGAAAGCACTCCTATAAAATGGAATCACCTATCCCCGACCTTCGCACGACCGAAGACGAGACAATCACCGGAAAGTTAGGTGAAAATGACAACTTTTTAGACGGAAAACAGTAATAAAAAAGCCCACTGTGAAGCGGGCTTTTTTTAGTCTTACAATATTAAGTTCGATACTACGGAGCTACGTAAGTGGGCTCTGGGAAACTTAACTGTAAGTCTTTTTCCAGTAATGATAATGACCCGCGATTATACGGAGTCAGAAGCATTAACTTGTGGCTTCCGGTTCCCTTTTTCAAATCTACGGTTTGGACAGAGTTACCGGCTAATTTTACTTCGCCTGGTAAATCCATATAGCCTTGGGCTTCTGCTCCAAGATCTAATTTTTCCCACTCTTTATCGTGTTTACCTAAGTAATCATCGGCTTCAACGGCATAGTCTTCGATATTAGTTGTAGAAACTTTCATTCCAACTACGCGTTGATTATTTAATTTAATGTCAGCCAATGACGCTTCGATAATCGCAATTGTCGAGCTATTGTAAGTAACCATGTTGCTGGCAGAAATCACCGCATCTGCATAATTCACTTTACGTTTTTTACCTTCAGCATCGATATCACCTTCTTTTGTGATCAAAGCTTCGTACTCTTTACGAATTTCGCGGGCTTTACCGGCATCAAGTAAAAGAGATTTAAACTCTGTACCAGTTAAACCGTCTAGTCGTTCCATTGGAACTCCGACAAGTTCTTGATCGGCAAGTCCGTCATTATTGCTGTCGAACTGCACGTCTACTTCACAAGTATTCCAAGTTGTTACACCAGTGTAAATCTTGAAAAGAAACTGGATCTTATCGCCAACGATTCTGTAACCAGCGGCCTCCAAGTCGCACTCGCGGCTGTAAGTTAACTCTACCAATGGATCAGACTTGTGCTCATCTAAACCTAACAAATTAAATAATAGTGCAAGTCCGTCTTTTGGTGACTCGTTAACAAGATCTAAGTGGGCAGCGGCTTTTGCAGAATCTAATTCCGAACTTGATTCGATAACTAGTTTCTTGGCTTTCACAGAGGCAACTTGTCGAGCCATCGCAAGTACCGGAACTTGAAATACTTCTTTGTCGCCTTCCATGAATTTTAAGTAACCGCTGACTTCTTGAAATTGATCTTTAACTTTTGAACCATCAAAAATGAAATCAAAATTAACGACTGTTTTATCAGCTGCAACTTTGATCGACTTTTCCGTAACCGTTAACGCTTCGTTACCCACGAACACAACTTTTAATGCGTGTTCTTGACCATCGATTGCGCGAACTTCCAATGGCATTTGCATTTTTTTGCGTCCGACAATGTCGACCTGTCCTAATGAAACACCTTGTGGGTGTGTAACCATCGGCGCTTTAGCAGCGATGTCTACTTGGATTCTTCCGGCACCTTGGCGGCTAATTGGGTACTGAACTTTTTTATCGTCTTTGATACTTAGTGCAGTTCCCATTGAGATCGATTTCAATTCACGAACCGTTAGCTCTGGATGAACTTGTCTTAACAATGCCATCACGCCCGCCATATGCGGAGCTGCCATTGAAGTTCCAGACATTTTTGTTGGTTTGTCTCCGCCACCCATTTCAGCCGAAATAACGTTTTGTCCCGGAGCTGAAATTTCTGGTTTTAATAATCCATCGACTGATCGAGGACCTTGGGAAGAGAAATCCGTTAAATTATCGATCAGCTCTGGCTTCTCGATTTTTTCTTCTGTTTTAAACTGCAAACGAACTTCTTTATCTTCTTTAAGGATAGCTTTAATTTCGGCACCTAACGCTTTTGAAATCATGATCGCCGGAATTTTAACTTTTCCGTCGCCACCCATGCTGAAAGCTGCGCCATCTTGATTGTTTACAACGATGACACCGATTGCTCCGGCTTTTTCAGAGCGTTGCATTTTTTCCGCGAAAGTTACTTGTCCACGGTCAACTAACGCGATTTTTCCACGAAGTTGGCTTGCGATTTCTGGTTCGAAATCTTGAGCAGCAAGGCCTACGTAAACAAGGCTTCCTTCAAGTTCACCGACTTCACTGATCGGAGTAGAAATTGTGGATTCAACTGCCTCTGTTAAAACTTCTTTACCCTCTGGTAAAAGAAATTTAACGGCGCTGAATTTCCAATTGTGTTCACCATTATCGATGCTTGCTGCTACAGAAAACGCTTCTTCCGCAACGCTCGGGGCACCAACGATAAATGGATTTGGTCCAGAGTTACCCGCAGATGCGACAACCGCTGTACCCGCTAAAGAAAGATTTCTGATTGCTTCAGCATATAGAATATGTGGAGTGCCGTAGCTGCTTCCTAATGACATATTAACTACATCTAATTGGTCGGCTAAATCTAAATCACCCGATGGGTCAGCCGCGTACTCTAATGCCGCGATAACAACTTCATCACTTGTCGATCCATCTTTACCAAAAACTTTTAGTGCATAAATAAGCGCATCCGGTGCAACACCATCATACGTTTTTACGTTATCGCCGATGCCCGCAACAGTTCCCGCAACGTGAGTTCCGTGGCCACCTTCGTCCATTGGATTAACATCTGGAAGTGGAATACGTTTTTCAAAAATATCAGAAGCTGAATCGAAATCAGTTCCGACGAAATCTGTTCCGCCCACAACTTTTTTAGAAGGGAATTGGTCAGTTGGTAAAGAAGGGTTTACGGCCTTATAAGCTTCGACCGTTCCAAGACCGGAAAACATCGCATGCGTAAAATCCACGCCCGTATCAATGATCGCGACTTTCATGCCCTGACCACGAACGCCTTGAGCATGGAGATTTTGAGCACCAATAAATTTTACGGAATTAAATTCTTTAACATTAAATGGATCGCCGCCACCTTCTGCTGGAGCTAGAGGACGCGCAAATCTGCCGGTTTGTTCTGCAAGTACAACTTTTGGAGATTGGCGGATGGACTCGAAATATTTAATCGGAGCAACAATCGTTACACCGTTCACAACTAAGCGGTAACGATAAAGAACTTTAATATCAGGGGATATCAATTTTAGATCTTCGATGAACGCCAATTGTTCCTGATCAATTAAAGTTGCTAGATCAGAATCAACTTTTTGAACTCCGTTTTCTTTTTTCGCGGTAGTTAGTAACGCTGGATTTTTTAATTTAATAAGTGCGATAAAGTGAGTGCGATTTTGCGGGCGAGTTGCAAAAATCTCGTCGCGACTTGTACTCAGTGGAGTCATTTTGGCGAACTCAACCGTTGTTTTCGTACAGCCAGAAGTTACTAGTAAAAACCCTAAAATTGCATAAAACCCAGTAATACCAAACTTATTCATAAAGTCCCCCATCGATCAGTGCCAAACTGGTACCAGACCGACAGGGACGTTTCAAGTTGCACGCCAATCAATGTGAACTTTGCAATGCGGCGCACACTAGGTCCCCCGCATTCGGTTAAGGGGAAAGTAATTTTCCTTTTGGGGGCCGGGCATCGTGCCCTTCCGTCGCCTTTGGTACGCCATCCTGGCGGGCGCGGAGCCCCCAAAAGGAAAATTACTTTCCCCTTAACCGAATGCGGGGGCACTTAACGTCGCCACTGTCTTCGTTTGGCTAAACCGTTTCCGTACCGTTTGGCGTTGTGGGTTAACTTAGGAATTTTTTGGTGGCGGCAGTCTTTACATGCATTTGAATTTCATTTCTACGGTGTAGCCGTTTCCGATGGCGCTGTTCGCAATACCGCCCCCCAAGCCCACGATTCCGCCCGCATTGCTTTCATTTTTTCCGCCGAATACGTAGGCTGCGCCGCCGGCCGCTTGAGCTACTTTAGCCGCTGTCTTCGCGGTTCTATAATTTTCTTCGGTCATTGTGCCGGTATATTTTTTATCTTCGGTTACGAAGGCCGCTGTTTTATCGCGCTCTTTACAAAAATGTTCGGCTTGAGAAATTGCATTCCGCGTTCCTTCTTCATTATCATCTGTTTCAACGACTACACGATGAATACCTTCTGCACCGGCGCGAACATCGCGATGATGGGCACACGAACTTAATAGAAATCCCACACTCAACGCGATTGCAGTTCCAATTTTCATTTTCATAAAGCCTCCTTTAAAAAACTAAATTTCTGATACCTGCTTTGTATGTTTATAGCGGAAAAAAGAAAGCGCAAGACGCTTTAAAACTCGTAGAGGTGTGGGAATAAAGTCGAAATGACTATAAGTAGATGCGGCCTTCGTTTAATGCATTTTAAATATGGAAATTGGAAACATTACGTTGCAGTTTTCGTTAAAAAAATCGCTCCAAAAATGCTCCAAAGCAATGGTGCATAAATTAAAATTTATTAATGGCGGTTGGTCCGAAGCCGTAGCCGTTCGTCGCACCCGTTCCCATCCCGTTTTACGTTTGCGCTTGAAACGCAAAATCTGTAACGGCGCCGTTAAATATTTCTGCGATATTGGCCGCCGACCTCGTATAGTGCGCTGGTCATTTGATATAAGGAACAAACTCTTGCTGCTTTCATTAGGGCTTCGAAAGTATTGTCTCCTCTTATTACTGCTTCTTTTAGCGTCTCTATTGCTTTTTCGGCTTCGGTTTTGTGGGCCTTTTGATAGTTTTCTTTGTTTGTTAGCTGGTAAGTTTTTTCTTCGTAGGATGCTCTCGCCAACTCGATTTTTGGTGGGATGTAATCGCTCTTTAAGGTTTCTGGGTCCACGAACGTATTTACGCCGATTACTGGAAATCTTCCGTCGTGCTTTAGAGTTTCATAATATAAGGACTCTTCTTGGATTTTTGATCTTTGGTATTGGGTTTCCATGGCACCTAGCACTCCGCCACGTTCGTTAATTCTCATGAACTCTTCTAATACTGCTTCTTCCAATAGATCAGTTAGCTCTTCCATGAAATAGGAACCTTGAATGGAGTTTTCATTTTTTGTAACTCCGAACTCACGATTAATAATTAATTGGATCGCCATTGCTCGCCTGACGGATTCACGGGTCGGAGTTGTGATCGCTTCGTCATAGGCATTTGTGTGAAGTGAATTACAGTTGTCGTTGATTGCTAGCAACGCTTGTAAGGTTGTTCTGATATCGTTAAATGCAATTTCTTGCGCGTGCAAAGATCTGCCGCTGGTTTGAATGTGGTATTTTAATTTTTGCGAGCGATCGTTTGCTTTATAAAGATCTTTCATCGCCACTGCCCAGATTCGGCGCGCTACCCGGCCTAGCACCGCGTATTCTGGGTCTAATCCGTTACTAAAGAAGAAACTTAAATTTTGCGCGAAATCATCAATCGCTAAACCGCGGGATAAATAATATTCGACGAACGTAAAGCCGTTTGAAAGTGTAAATGCTAATTGGGAAATCGGGTTAGCGCCGGCTTCTGCAATGTGATATCCGGAAATGCTGACCGAGTAGAAATTCTTTACGTCTTTCTTAACAAAGTATTCTTGAATATCGCCCATCATTTTTAAGGCAAATTGGATTGAAAAAATGCAGGTGTTTTGACCTTGGTCTTCTTTTAAAATATCCGCTTGAACCGTACCTCTGACTTTTTGGATTGTTTCGTCGGCAAGTTTTTCGCGTTCTGGCTCGTTAAGTTTTCGGCCCAATTCTTTTTCGCGCTTTTCAACTTGTTGATCGATGGCGGTGTTGAAATAGAATGCCAGAATCATGGGCGCAGGACCATTGATCGTCATGCTGACGCTAGTCGAAGGCGCAACCAAATCAAATCCGGCGTACAGCTTTTTCATGTCATCAAGGGTACATATGCTGACGCCGCTTTCGCCCACTTTGCCGAAAATATCGGGACGCTGATCGGGATCGTGGCCGTATAAAGTTACGCTATCAAAAGCAGTGGACAGCCGATTTGCCTTTTCACCTTCGCATAAATAATGAAATCGTTTGTTTGTTCGTTCTGGCGTTCCTTCACCGGCAAACATCCGTTTTGGTTCTTCGTCATCGCGCTTTAAAGGAAACACGCCGGCCGTATAGGGAAACTCGCCAGGAACATTTTCAAGTTTGATAAATTTTAATCGATCACCCCAGTCACTCAGTTTGGGAACACTGACTCTGGGAATTCTTGAGCCACTGAGAGATTTGCTGGTTAACGGTTGGCGTATTTCGCGGTCACGAACTTTAAATATCAGCTCGTCTGCTTTATATTTTTTAATGAAGTCATCCCATTGCTCGAGAGCTTGGATTTCCTCCACCGTGAAATTTGAGCGTAAGGATTTTTCCAAATCTGGCAACGAATCTTTTAAGTCCGATTTTAAGGTTTTAAGAGCGCCAATTTTGGAAGCGACTTTAGATAACGTTTCGGTTCGCTGTTTGTACTTGCGGATCGAGTTTACAATTTCAGCTAAATAATTTTGCCGTTCTGGGCGAATGATACTGTGTGGGGCCGCCGACAAAACTTTGGATTTTCTGTCTTCACTGACAACAAACTGATCGAGGCCAGTTTTCTTTGCAACCTGATCCATCAATTCGAAAAACAA
>JAZKJI010000196.1:0-3760 GCA_040384405.1 Bdellovibrionota bacterium | reverse complement strand
AATTTCGATTCAAATGCATTATATAGACATCCAGAAGTCGTTGAGATGCGGGATCTCAACGAAGAAGAGCCCACAGAAATCGAAGCTTCCAAGTACGACCTTGCTTTCATTAAGCTGGATGGCAGCATCGGATGTTTAGTTAATGGTGCGGGGTTAGCAATGGCTACTCTTGATATTATTAAACTTCACGGATCAAGTCCGGCAAATTTCCTAGACGTCGGCGGCGGCGCAAATAAAGAAAAAGTAACCGCTGCTTTTAAAATTATTCTTCAAGATCCAAATGTAAAAGCAATTTTGGTTAATATTTTTGGCGGAATCATGAAATGTGACGTAATCGCTGACGGTGTGATCTCTGCTTCGAAGGAAGTGGGATTAAAAGTTCCACTGATTGTTCGACTTGAGGGTACAAATGTAGAGCTAGGTAAAAAATTACTTCGTGAAAGCGGATTAAATATTACTCCAGCTGATAATCTTGAAGATGCAGCTCGAAAAGCAGTTGCTGCGGTGAAAGGTTAATATGGCGATTTTAGTAAATAAAGATACCAAAGTTATTTGCCAAGGGATCACGGGTTCACAAGGATCTTTCCACACTGAACAGTGTATGGCTTACGGAACAAAATTTGTTGGCGGAGTTACTCCTGGCAAAGGTGGTACAACCCATTTAGGGCTTCCGGTTTTTAACAGCGTTTATGAAGCAAAAGCTAAAACCGGTTGCACAGTTTCGATGGTTTTCGTTCCACCTCCGTTTGCAGCTGATTCGATCATGGAAGCAGTCGATGCGGATCTTGATTTAGTCGTCTGTATTACTGAAGGGATTCCAGTTATCGACATGGTGAAAGTTAAACGTTTTATGGAAGGCCGACGAACTCGGTTAGTTGGTCCTAATTGTCCGGGCGTAATAACTCCGGGAGAATGTAAGATCGGAATTATGCCAGGCGCGATTCACAAGCCAGGCAGAATCGGTGTTCTTTCAAGATCTGGAACTTTAACATACGAGGCTGTTCATCAATTAACTCAACTTGGTTTGGGACAATCTTCGTGCGTTGGTATCGGTGGAGATCCAGTTAACGGAACTAACTTCATTGATGTACTTAAAATGTTTAATGCTGACCCGAATACAGATGCAGTCATCATGATCGGTGAAATTGGCGGATCAGCTGAAGAAGAAGCGGCTGAATACATTAAAAAAGAATTTAAAAAACCAGTTACTGTTTTTATCGCCGGTGCTTCAGCACCAGTTGGTAAAAGAATGGGTCATGCCGGAGCAATTATCAGCGGTGGTAAGGGTACTGCAGAAGCAAAGTTCGCGGCACTAGAAGCTGCCGGTTGCAAAATTGCCAGAAGCCCAGCCGACCTTGGAACGACACTTAAATCACAACTTAAATAAGGAGATATCATGGCTAAGGAAAATACATTTTCAATTATCAAACCAAATGCAGTTAAGAAAAATGCAATTGGTGGAGTTATCACTACTTTTGAAAAAGCAGGACTTACCGTTGCCGCAGCGAAATTGACTGTTTTATCAAAACAAAAATGTGAACAGTTCTATGCTGAACACAAAGAACGTCCATTTTTTGGCGAGCTAGTAACATTTATGACTTCGGGCCCAGTATTATTGATGGTTTTAAGTGGTGAAGGTGCAGTTTTGAAAAATCGTGAAATTATGGGCGCAACTGATCCTAAAAAAGCAGCTCCAGGAACAGTTCGCGCACTTTACGGTGATAATGTTGGTGAAAATGCAGTTCATGGTTCTGATAGCGCAGAATCTGCACAGCGTGAAATTGCACTTTTCTTTGAAAAGTCTGAAATCGTAAACGCTTAATGGCGTCTCCTCTTCTCTCTGGGAATGAGGTTACTTTAAAGATCGATAAAATGGCGGTCGGAGGCTATGGCCTGGGCCGCCATGAAAATATGGTTATCTTTGTTCCCTTCACCGCTCCGGGTGATCTAGTAAAAATCAAACTTACTGATGTTAAAAAGAATTTTGCCTGGGCCGAACTAAAAGAAATTATAGAGCCTTCAGGTTCCCGCGTGAAACCAGTCTGCCCGCATTTTGGCGCCTGCGGCGGCTGCCAGTGGCAGCACCTATCAGCGCCGGAACAACTTGTTCAAAAAAGAATTATCTTACAGGATTTAGTAAATAAATTTTTGCCTGATCGAAAATTAGAAATTCCTGAGGTACAAGCAAGTCCCCTACATTATTATTACCGAAATCGTTCTCAACCACGAAAAAATAATTCCACCGTTGGATACCACCGTCGAAAAAGCCATGATGTTCTGGACATTAAAGAGTGCCACATTATTGAAGAACCATTGGCTAAATCTTGGCCTGAAATAAAGAGTCAGATTTTGGCGGACGAAAAAAAAGAAGGTCGCACCGAAATTTTTTTAACAAATGAACACGTGCCGAAATGGAAATGGATAGACGATGCAAATGAGGATTTATTATTCTCGCAAGTAAACCGTTTTCAGAATGAGGATCTATTAAAAGCTGTAATGACTCTTGTGGCTTCGGGCCCCAATTCAAAGTTCATGGAGCTTTATGCGGGTTCAGGTAATTTTACTTTTCCAATATTTAATGAATTTTTTCGCTCGAAAACTGATGAAAAGTCATTCGTTGCAGTCGAAAAGGCCGCCGGTTTGGTCCAACAAGCCCAATCGGTAATGAAGAACTCGAAAATATCACCTGCTAAGATGCAATTCCTTTGTTCTGACGTTGATCTATTTGTTCAAAGATGGGGAATGACTGGATACGATTTAGTATTAGTTGATCCACCAAGAACTGGCCTATCAGAAACAGCGGTTTCCGCTTTAGCCCATGGTTTTCCAACGCGTTTAATTTATATTAGCTGTCATCCCGTATCACTGTGTCGTGATCTACAAATTCTATTAAAGGCCCATCCGGAATATAGAATATCTTTTATTAAGGCCTATGAAATGTTCCCTCAGACAGACCATTTCGAAACCATCGTCGAACTGAGGATTGACTGACCCTAAGCTAGTGTTAACGTAATAGTATGTACTGGCTACTCATCTCGTTACTTTTCTTAAACGGATGTGCTTCGACTTCTAAGTCGAAAGAGCGCGCTGCAATTCATTTGCAGTTAGGCACTTCACTTTATGAAAGCGGCAATTACCCTCAAGCAATTAGTGAACTTACAAAAGCCGAGCAGTTGGATCCAAACAATGCTGCTGTTCACAATAATTTGGGGCTCGTCTACTGGGCCCGCCAAAAATTAGAGTTGGCCGAAAAACATATGGAAAGAGCTGTAGCACTTTCTCCTAGCTTTACCGACGCCAGAAATAATTTAGTCCGAATTTATACTGAACTAAAAAAGTTTTCTAAAGCTGAAAAAGAGATGAATAAGGTCCTTGCTGACTTAACATATCCGGCCCTTGATAAAGCATATTATAACCGCGGCGTTCTTTATTTTGAGCAAGGTAGAATGGTTGATGCTGAAAAGGCTTTTCGATCATCATTAGATGCTCAAAAAGAAAATTGTTATGCAATGACCTATTTAGGCAGAACGTATTTTGAAAGAAAACAATACGAGCAAGCTGCTTCTATTTTTGATCGAGGTATCGGCCTGTGTAGAAAAGCACTTTTTGATGAGCCCCATTATTACAGCGCGCTTACTTATTTTAGATTAGGACAAAGGGAAAAATCAGAAGCCCGATTTGAAGAAATAATTAAAAGTTATCCTGACGGTAAGTATGTGGAAAAGTCCCGAGCAATGCTGCACCTGATGAGGAAAAATGA
>JAZKJI010000195.1:13680-14938 GCA_040384405.1 Bdellovibrionota bacterium | reverse complement strand
GAATTGCGTAAAAAAGCTAACGGAACAATTTACGATTATTTGTTTGAGATGGGCGAACAGCCGCAATCTAATTCAGTCACGGTCGAAAAGATCAAAGAAGTGATTGCGCCGTTTGTGGTAAAACCAACTAGATAATTCCGCATCTCGATATTTAAATAGAATAAAAAAAGGGCCCATTGGAGGCCCTTTTTTTTATTACATCAGAGACATATTTATTTTTGAAAATGAATTAATTGAGGTAGCTTATTAAAACTGGAACCAACCTTTTCGAGTACCGTGCGCTATGATTTTTCCTTGAAGTGTCGCACCTGCGAAACAAGTGTTCTTAGATAATCCCCATAGGTTTTGCTCTTCCACTTTTTCGGTTGCGGTTACATCAACCAATACGGCTCTGAACGGACGTCCTACTTTGATCGTTCCGTATTCTTTATCAATATTTAAAAATTTTGCCGGCGCTGTCGAAAACACGTCGACTAATCTTTCTGCCGTTAATTTTCCGCGTTTCCATAGTGCTAATAAAGTTTGAAGAGAAGTTTCTAGTCCGACCGTTCCGAAAGTTGCTTCTGAAAAAGATTTTTCTTTTGTATTAGATTCGTGGGGAGCGTGATCCGTTGCCATCCAATCAATTTGACCTTTTGCCAACGCATCAACCAATGCTGCGCGATCTTCTTCGCCCCTAATTGGTGGATTCATTTTAAATGACCGATTGGTTTCGACGATATCAGAACTGGAAAAATATAAATGGTGCGGAGTTACCTCACTGGTAACGATAAGCCCCTCTGATTTTGCTTTCATCATCAATGGAATTGAGAGGCGGCTCGATACATGAAGTAAGTGATAGCGGGCGCGGGGATAATTTTTTAATAGTCTTAAATCACGCTCGACCATGTCAGTTTCTAGTTTCGCATCGTAGGGTTTTAATCCCAGTTTTTCCTGAACCGGGCCCGGAGCAAGGGGGCCTTCTGCACCCAACATTTCGGCGTGTTGTAAAAGTGGTGCATTTAATTTTTCTAAAATTGCGAATGCCTCGCCCATGACTTTTTCGGTACCGACACCCCGGCCGTCATCAGTAAAGGCCACCGCCCCTGCTTTAAATAATTCTTCAAGTGGCGCTACTTGATCACCTTTTTGGCCGATGCTTACGCAACCGGAAAATAAAACTTCGATTCCCCACTCTGCTTTCGGGCGGGCGACTTCGTCTTGCCCCAATCTAAGTGCTGCAACGTTATCAATTAACGGCTTAGTATTGGGCATATTT
>JAZKJI010000195.1:11857-13670 GCA_040384405.1 Bdellovibrionota bacterium | reverse complement strand
AAAAATGCACCGACCCCGCCATGCAACGAAGCTTTAATTCCTGACTCGGCGGTTTCTTTTTCGGGTTGTCCCGGTACCCGTAAGTGAACTTGGGTATCTACACCGGCAGGCAAAAGTACTAAGGGTTTTTCTAACGGATGGCCCGAGGGAGTTATGGATTTTACTAATCCATTTTCTACAACCACATCTTGGTGTTGAAGAATTCCATCTGCGTTCCAAATTTCGACGTTTTTCAGTGTCAGGACCTGGTCCCAGGTCTGGGCTTTATTAAACATGCGGGCATTCTAGGCCAGGAACCTTCGAAAAACAACAAAGCTAACCGATAGGACGTTATGCGTATTATCCAAGTGTTTTCCATTCTTTGTGCTCTTGTTGCCGTAGCGTGTACTCACCTTCCGGATGGCTTTAAAGCCGCCTCTAGCCCGCCTGTGGCGCAGATTACGCGCTTTCCTAGCGCAGCCATCGAATTGCCAGTTATCAAAAATTATCCTGGTGATGGGAAAGAGATCGAAGCTCTGTTAAAAAAGAACAAAGTCCCTGCCGACAAAATGCAGTTGGCAAAAAGCCGGATCAAAACTTACTTCGATTTCTTAGGCGTAGACCCCAGAACTCCTGAAGGTAACCGAATTGTTGATCGCATATTTTTATCTTCGACCATGTTTTTATTCTGTGATTCAGATGATTGGGAATGCCTCGAGCAAAAACCCTTCATCACACCGAGCGCGCCTTATCGCCGCGAAGTTCAAAGCGATTTAGGTTCACCAGTCAGATTAAGTCGCGGTCTGAATTTAAAATATTTCTTTACCGAACAATACACATTGCCAGCGAAAAGCCGTAATCCACAGACTGCCTTAGCAAACGATCTGGCACAGGCTATCGAGCAAGATTGGGATTCCTTATCAATGGCAATTTTTGGTATCGATGATATTAACGGAACGATGAAGCGTGTTTATCAAGCTATCGTCGAGAAAAGAAAACAAGGGGCCACCGTAACGGCAGTTGTTGATAATGATGGTTTCCCGAATAAATTAAAACCCGGCAAAGTTTTGTTCTCGCACCGGGGTCTTCAATCAGGTGATAGTGGCTATACAAAATCGCAAGGCTATTCAGAAGACAAAATGAGCTTTCAATATGACGGAACACTTTCTTTAATGAAAGAAATGAATGGTTCAGCGAGAAGTGAATCGGACACGACGGCCCGTCTCGAGTGGCCCGATAGCGGAATCATGCATAATAAGTTTTTCGTATTTAAAAAAGGATCTCGTTCAGCCGTATGGTCCGGGACCGCGAACATTTCGCAAACTTGTATGGGTGATGAAACTAACGCCAATATGGCAGTGTTAGTCGAGGATAATGATATTGCAAACGCGTTTGAAACCGAGTTTGAAGAAATGCATACCTTTTCTAAAAAGCCCTACAAAGATCCAAAAAAGCAAATGGTCACTCCCGAAGGTAAAATGGAAATTCCCATCGGAAGTTTTCATAAAAATAAAATACCAAACACAAAACGATATTTTATATTTAATGACGGAACGGAAGTTCGATTACATTTTTCTCCAACGGATGATGCCGAACACAGGGTTATTATTCCAATGCTTTTTTCTGCTCAGCCCGGCGATGAGTTTAGAATTGCCATGTTCGGAAGCGGCGGTATCGAGCTAGTGCGCGCAATGCAATTTGCCGCATCAAAAGGTGCCAGCGTTAAAATCGTTTTTGATAAAATGGCGGCTGAAATTCCGGGTTCGCTGTTAAAAACTGCCTTCGGAAATATTTTGGAAAAAAATCCTTATGACGGTTCTAAAACAAATAATAT
>JAZKJI010000195.1:0-11847 GCA_040384405.1 Bdellovibrionota bacterium | reverse complement strand
GACTAAACCACCACAAAACTGCTTCTTTGACTCGGAAAAATTCCCAAGGACAAAAAGTCGCGCATACATTAATTGTTGGTTCGCAAAATTGGAGCACAACCGGAAATGATGAAAGTGACGAAAACATGTTAACGTTTCGTAACCGCGATAAAGGTATCGCGGCGGCCGAGGCATTCAATAAGCACTTCGACGAGAAGATCTGGCGCAACTCTAAGTAGGCGCTCAGCAGTGAGCGACAAATAGGCGCCCGGTAGCGGGCGACAAGTAAGCGCTCAGCAGTGAGCGCAAAATATTGTTAGCGGTATATTCCTCGGAATTTGTATCCGCTTAATGGCATCTGGCCTTTGTATATTCCCCGCCTGCCGGAAAAAATATAACTTATTACACAGGCAATTAAGGCATACGGGAAAACTTCAAAGCCAAATAGTTCTCCGGCCATTATCGCGCAGGCAATGGGAGTATTCGCGGCTCCGCCAAATACGGCTGCAAAGCCTACTGCAGCCAATAGCGTAAAGGATACCGGGATAAGTACGGCCAATGCGCTTCCCAGTGTTGTTCCGATAAAAACTAAAGGCATGAATTCTCCGCCCTTAAATCCAGAACCTAACGTTACCGCGGTAAATAGTGATTTGAAAATAGGTTCTTCAATTTGGGAAATTTTCATGAAGGCTTCTTGGATCTCTACTAATCCCAATCCAGTGTAACGAAAAGATCCTTCTAAAAAGAAAAATCCCGCAATGATAACTCCACCCAGAAACGGGCGTAACGGAGAATAAGGAATCCAACGGCGATGAAGCATTTCAACGACGTGGGTCGCGTACGCAAAAAGTCTGGCGGTAAGTCCAAAGGCAATACCTGCTAAGGCAATCCAAAACATGGTCATCCAAGAAAACTCTGCCCCCTCTACAAGTCCGAACATTGTATGTTGCACGCCTAGAATTTTTGTTACGAAGTAAGCGACAAATGAAGCGATTAAACACTGGGCAACGGCATTAAAGCGAATCCGGCCGACATTAATTACTTCCATCCCAAAAATGACTCCGGCCCAGGGTGCGCCGATCGTCGCGCCAAAGCTTGCACCAAATGCGGCAACCAAAAGATACCGGCGTTCTTGCGCGGTAACTTTAAAAAATTGGCTCAACTGATCCGTTAAACTTGCCCCGATTTGAATTGCGGTGCCTTCGCGCCCTGCCGATCCACCACCTAAATGGGTCATCAATGTGGAAATCAGAACTAAAGGCGCCAGCGCCGGAGGAATGATTCTTTTTGGATCATGAATTTGCTCTAGAATCAAAGTTTTGCCTTGGACCACATCACGTCCAAACTGGTGATACATCCACCCGATCGCAAAACCTAAAAACGGCAATGTCCAAATAAGATAAAGATGCGAGCGGTAAAATCCGGTGACACCTTGTAAAAGTAAAATGAAAACGGCAGCCGCCAAGCCAGAAATTAAACCGCACGCGACACTTAACATTACTAATCGTCCATAATGTTGCATTTTTTCCGCGGTAAAATGGGATTTCATTCTGGATTGGAAATTAGAATCATCTTGGGAGTTGTTTTTCACAGGTGTTGTTCCTTTACTCGAAAAGCTTACGGTTTTACCGATAAAAAGCCAACATGACTTTCCTCACCCCTGTGCATTGAAATCAATATTTACCTATGCCATTATTCAGGTCCGGAGGCCCCATGTGTGCTGAATATACTTTCAAAGGAACTTCAAAGGATTTGGAAGAAGCATTGAAAGCTAAGGTCATCGTTTTAACCGATTCAAAATCCTGGGATCAGCATGTCAGATTATTCGCCAAAGCTCCGGTGATCACAACCGATGGTGAAAACTTAAATGTAACTGCCATGTCTTTTTCAATGAAACCCACAACCACCCCGTTTCCCGCTTTTAATGCGCGACTTTCAGGTTGGGACGAACGTCGGAAAAAAATGTTAAAAGTTTATGAACGTCCCACTTGGAAAAAACCCTTCGAACGCCAGCGGTGTCTGATTCCAATGACAGGATTCATTGAACCGATTTATTTAGGGGAGCACGCCGGTTCTGCGATGGAATTTCATCGCAAAGATAAGGAAATATTTTTTGTTGCGGGGCTTTATGATGGAACTTCAGAAACCAAATCCGGGGAAGTTTACGAAGGTTTTGCGCCGATTCTTCATACTCCAAGTCCCTATATTTTAAAAATGGGCCATCACCGAGAGGTTTTACAGCTTAAGCCAACAGATGCCTTAAAGTGGCTAGAAGACCAAGAGATGTCGAACGAAGATCGCTTTAAGTTTTTGATCGATCAACGCCACCAACCAAATTTGGAAGCTGTAAAAGCACGCAACTTAGCAAAAGGTTGGGAGAAAAGAATTTCTGACTATGAACAAAAGCTCAAAAAAGAAATGAGTTATATCGCGCAAATGGAAGAAGCCAACTAACGACGTTTAGGTTTTCCAATCACCGTCACAGACAGCGGTACCGTCTTTAAAACTTCCCCGTCAATAAATTGAACCCAAATTCGATAATCTCCTGCGGTAGGAAAAGTTGCATGAATGGCGCCGCTATTGGGTTCGCCACTATCCATCGGGTGAACGTGTATTAACTGTTTCCCATCGGGAGACACCGCAATAACGTGGGCCTGTGCTCCTAAGTAAGGGGTAATTGAGGGTGCCGTCCCATTCTCACGGGTCACCGTATATTTTACCAACACCATTTTTCCCGCAGTAATTTTTTGATCAGATAGCTCAACCACCGAGCCTAAGTAACTGGCTTTACGGTGGTCTCCTAAAGATTCAGGTTTCCAAGCCTGACTGCCGCCTTTAATTTTTAGTTTTTGGTAACTCGAAAATGCGATACCGCCTTTCACCGATCCCTGAGCCCAAACAAAATATTCACCAGAAACTGGTAATTCAATTTTCGTTGCCCAGTTTCCGGCGGTATATTCGGGATGTACATGGCTGAACTCTTTCAAAGCAGCATCATAAACTATTAAATGCAGTTTTTTAGTATGGGTTTCGACCAGGTCGGAATCCCCGATTGGTTTCCCGTTCCCTTTTAATTGAAAAATATAATTTATATTTCCGGCATTGGTTTCCGCTATTTGGGAAGTCATTGTTACTTCGCCATCAGCATTATGATTATGTTGTGCGAACGAAGTTGAAATTAAAATAGTGATTCCGAAAATGATTCCGTAAATTTGCTTCATAGCGGCTCCGTTTCTTTTTCCGTTATAACCATGTTACAACTTCAGCCATGAAAAGCAAAGCCAGCACTTCTCAGAGAATGATTAAACATAAGCACAAAGCTGCGTTAATAATTACCGACATGCTAAATACATTTGATTTCCCCGAGGCAAAACAACTACAACCGCGTGCGCAATCCGCTGCCAGAGCGATTCTTAAGCTTAAATCCAGATTGAAAGCGAAAAAAATCCCCATTATTTATGTCAACGATAACTTTGGACAGTGGCAATCGGATTGGCGGTCAGTTTATAACGCCTGCACCGAAGAAGGCCGCTTAGGAAGAGAGATCGCGGAGCTCCTGCGCCCATCCGAAGATGACTATTTTGTTTTGAAACCGAAGCATTCCGCATTTTATTCTACAAACCTAGATGTATTATTAGATTACCTGGGAACCCAGACACTCATATTGACCGGTATCGCAGGAAATATATGTGTTTTGTTCACAGCGAACGACGCTCATATGCGGGATTATAAAGTTGTTGTGCCCAAAGATTGTATCGCTTCTAATACAGCTGCTGATGACAAATATACACTTCGCCAATTGAAGGAAGTTTTTAAAATTCCTACCCCGAAGTCTAACTTAGTTAATGACGGTCATTGGAAAACAAAACCTCAACGAAAGTAATTAAATGAATAAAAAAAAGCTCACGGCAATGATTTTAGCTAAATTAGAAGATGATTTAGCTCAGACCGTCGCATCTGTTAGGGCTACCGTGGAAGCCGCTACCCACGAGGAAAGTAAACCAGAAAATGAATACGATACGAGGGGTTTGGAGGCTTCCTATTTAGCAGCAGCGCAATCCAAACGAGTCGCCGAAATGGAAGAACTAATTGCGATTTGTAAAAATATAGAACTTAAAGAATTTAAGAACGATGATAAAATTGCAGCGTCTGCACTGGTACAGGTAGAAATGAACGGCAAAAAAAGTTTTCTTTTTTTGATGCCCAAAGGTGGCGGATTTATTTTTAATTTAGATGGAGTATCTGTCCAAGTTATCAGCCCCGTCAGTCCCTTAGGTGAAGCCTTGCTGGGAATGAAAAGCGGAGACACGGCTGTCGTTGAAACGGGCAATCAAATAAAAGAATACGAAATTCTGTCCGTAGAATAAAATTTCAATCTAAAATAACGGTGATCTGAATAAGTCTTTGTTTAATTAAATATTGTACCTTCCCGTGTGACGCGCAGATTAAAACTGGTGCTAACATATCACCAAATTTAGCGGCACTACCCTTGCTATATCCCCTGTACTGGTGCCAAAATTTTTTTAATTTCGTTCTCAGTTGAACGTAATGAGTTTTGGGATAAATCTGCCAATAATTTACAGCGAACATCTTTTTAGGGATGTCGGAAAAGGGGTCAAAGTGGGGAAAAGTTCTATGGATTCATTTTTTATTTCCAAAGCAGTAACAACTGCCGCTATCGGAGCAACGCTATTCTTTTCGGGTTGCAGCAATTCATCAACCGATCCGGTTGCCCCAAATAACCCAGCGCCTCCGGTTGCGGCTGCCCAAATTTGCGAAAGTACTGGCGCTAAAAAAATTATCCGAAGTGATTATGTGCCGGGTGAAATTACAAAAAATTGCGATTCAGCAATTTCCCAACTTCAGGCGAAACTAGATGCCATTGGTTCGATTCAAAAACCTCAGCAAACAGTTGATAATACTTTATTAGCATTCGAAGCCGCGATGGCGGATTTTAGCGATGCTACGAGTGCCTTAACCTTTATGGCCTATGTCTCTACGAATCCTGAGCTATCGGCAGAAGGTTCAGCTTGTGAAGAAAAAGTCGGCCAATACTATGTCACGGTTTTTACTCGCCGGGATTTATACCAAAGCCTTAGTGGGCAAGTTGCAGTAACCGCTGCTCAACAAAGATTATTAAGTGAGACTATCAAAAGTTTTGAAGCAAATGGCTTAAAGCTTTCTGATGAGGAACTTGCTAAAGTTAAAGAGTTAAAAAGCACACTGGCGACTAAAGAAAGCCAGTTTTCTACTAATTTAAATAACGATACATCGACGGTTATTTTTACCGCCGAAGAGTTAGCTGGAGCACCTGCTTCTTTTCTTGAACGTTTGGAAAAAACGGCTGACGGAAAATATATTGTTACTACGAAAAGCACAGATTACACGGCCGTTGCCCAAAATGTTTCTGTATCTGAAACTCGCAGAAAAATGGCATTTGCTTACTTAAACCGAGGCGGCCCAGCAAACACGAAGCTTCTTGAAGAGGCGATCGTGTTGCGTGCACAAATTGCAAAAATTTTGGGCCACGCAAATTGGGCGGACTACCGCACTTCGCAACGGATGGCAAAATCCAGCGCAAAGGTTTTGGAATTCCTAAATGGCCTTAAAGGAAAATTAGCAATTCGTAACCAAAAGGATATGGACCAGTTACTTGCCTTTAAAAAGGAAACTGTTCCCGAAGCGACAAGCTTAGACCAATGGGATATTCCTTACTACACTTACCAATTGCAGAAACGGGACTTTGCTTTAGATAACGAAAAAATCAGACAGTACTTTCCAGCCTCTAAAGTGACTTCTGGAATTTTTGATATCTACTCAAAACTTTTGGGCGTTCAATATGTTGAAGTTCAGGGCGCTGATGTTTGGGCAGAGGGTGTAAAACTTTATGAAATTCACGAAGGTTCTGATTGTACACTGATTGGTTATTTTTATGCCGATCTAGTACCGCGTCCTGGAAAATACGGACATGCGGCTGCTTTCCCACTGGTTTCTGGGCGTGATTTATCAAATGGGTACAGTCTTCCGGTTGCTTCGATCGTCGCGAACTTTACGCCGCCATCTGGTGATAAGCCTTCTTTGCTAACTCACAGTGAAGTTGAAACTTTTTTCCATGAATTCGGTCACATCATGCACCAAACTTTAACTCGCGCTAGTTATGCAAGTATCGCTGGGACTTCCGTTGCCCAGGATTTCGTGGAAGCGCCTTCTCAGATGTTAGAAAACTGGGTTTGGTCTCCGCAAATTCTGAAAATGATTTCTGGTCACTATCAAAATCCGGAACAAACATTACCAGAAGATATTTTACAAAAAATGTTGGCCGCCAGAAATTTTCAACAAGGTGCCGCGTATACAAAACAGCTACTTTATGCTTTATTTGATATGACTCTTCATACTCAAAACGAAGTAATTGACGTAACCGAAACCTACAACTCTTTATACCGCCAAATCATTGGACAAGAGCCTTTGCCGGGTAACCACTTCCCAGCTTCTTTTGGCCACTTAATGGGTGGTTACGATGCCGGATACTACGGATACCTTTGGTCTGAAGTTTATGCACAAGATATGTTTTCTATATTCCCTGCAAATAACCTAACTGATTCTTCCGTGGGGATGAGATACCGAAAAACTATTCTTGAAAAAGGAAATTCTAAGGATGCCATGGATCTTATCCGGGATTTCTTAATGCGCGAACCAAGCGACAAGGCTTTTCTTGAAGGCCTGGGAATTGGGAAATAATTTTCCGAAATAGCAGACCGCAATAACAGCTGGATTTCCTAAAGTAACGGAAACAAATTTTAAAGTTTAAATTGGAAAAGGCTGGGGAACCGGCCTTTTCTTTTTTGGTGAAACACCCATTGGGATTTTTAATATTAGAAAATTTGTTTTTTGCGAAAGGCTATTCCCAGAAATAACTTTGGGCGGTTTGACGATGTCTTAACGGAAAATCCTCGTTCCCGATTTTTTCGTAACATTTAGCGATGAATTCATGGGCCTCACCTAAATCGCGAGTGGTTTTTCCGGCACAGGCAGTTAGAAATAAAACTGAATACCCGCAGCTAAGTAGCTGAAGCTCTTCGTCGTGGGCAAGCGTGGGTTGACCCATATAAACAGCGGCGTTTTCCTTAGCGATGCGAATCAACTCGTCGTAGTTCATGCTCACCTCTGCTTGAAAATTACCATTTGAACTTCAGAGTCGTCTAGCGTAAATCATTTCAATGAATCATAAAAAAATCGCAATTATCGCAGTAATTATGGCAGTTGTTTTCGGAGTTATTGTAACGGCTTATCCATTGATGTTTAACCCTGAAAATGAACCAGGAACAAGTCCTTCGCCCGTTGAAGCTACCCCTGTAAATCAATAAAAATTTATTTGTTTGCCAATGCGGATGCTAACACCGCAAAAAAAACTTTTTGATCAATAGGCTTAGTGAGATGCGCGGTACAACCTACTCGCATGCACTTTTCTTTTTCTTCCAATAAAGCATGTGCGGTCAAAGCTACGATTGGCTTTTTATATCCGCGGGCACGCAGGGTCTCGGTTGCTTTATAACCATCTAAAACAGGCATTTGAATATCCATAAGGATCAAATCATAGTTATTTGCTAAAGCCCGATCGACACCCTCTTGACCGTTGTTCGCTATGTCGACCTCGGCATTGGCTAAATTTAAAATCAGTTTTATTAGATCCTGATTATCTATAGAGTCTTCGACGACCAGGATTTTTGCTCCACCCAAATCGGGTTTATTTTCTGGCCGCGAAAATCTGATCGGTGCTTCGGGAATTGGTTCAGAATTCTCGGAAGCCTTTGTCAGGTTGCCGGCAATTTCTAAAAGAAATTTTGAACCTTTACCTAATTTACTTTCGACAAGGGTGATGTCTCCGCCCAGAGCCTGGGCCAAACGGCGGGACAAAATTAACCCCAGCCCAGTTCCGCCAAACTTTCGAGTGGTCGAACTGTCCCCTTGGCTAAAGGGCTTAAACAATTCTTGATGATACTTTTCATCGACTCCAATTCCGGTATCTGAAATGAGAAAATTGATTTTATTTTCTTCTGTATGGGTAACTAAAACTCGAACCCCACCAGTTGAAGTAAATTTAACGGCATTACCGATTAAGTTAATCAAGATTTGCCGGAGCCGTGCTGCATCCGTAGAAATTATCGGGGAAAAATCAGAAGATAAATCCACTTCCAGATAAATATTTTTAGTTTTCGTTGTGATCGAAAACAGTGAACTCACTTCTTTTAAAACGTCTCTTAAATTTATCGTCGCTTTGTCGATAGACAGTTTCCCTGCCTCAACTTTTGAAAGATCCAAAATATCATCAATGATCTGAGTCAACGCGCGGCTATTTCTAACAATGGTATCCAAGTAAGGCCAACCTTGTGACTCGGGTCCTAAGGTTGTTTTTAATAGTTGCGAAAAACCTAATATAGCGCCCAACGGAGTGCGAATTTCGTGACTCATATTCGCCAAGAAATTTGATTTCGCTTGATTGGCCTGTTCTGCGGCTTCTTTGGCGCGAACCAATTCTTGTTCTAAAGCTTTTCGGTCATGAATGTCAGTACAAGTTCCAAACCACTTTTCGATTTTTGCATTTACATCATAAACAGGTAAAGCACGCGCGATATGCCATCGGTACTCACCGTCCACGGCCCTTCGGATTCGGTATTCGATCTCTAGGGGATTTCCGGTTGCAATGGATCCTTTCCACGCTACCTGCATATTCTGATAATCATCAGGATGTATAACTTCCAGATCTTGCTGCTTGAAAGTTTGCTCTTCTGTTAAACCCGTATACTCGAACCACTTTTGATTGAAATATTCTAAAGTCCCATCAGCCCGAGCTGTCCACACCATGTTAGGTATTGTTTCAGTTAAGACTCGGAAGTTATCCGCAACCTCTTCCACATTTTTTCTGGATAATACCTGGGCCGTCACGTCCGATGCGAAAACAATAAATCCATCAGGTCTTCTTCTGGAATCAAATAACGGTTCGTAAATGATATTAATATATTTCGGGGTCACCTTACCCGAGTTATCCCAGTCTAAGGAAACTGGCATCTCTGTATTAGTAAATCGTTCACCGTTTAATCCCGCTCGACGAATGTAATGCATATTTTCAGCCGGCATATCCGGGAAAACTTCTTCGACCGATCGTCCAATGATTTCCCGGTATTTACCGATCAAATCACAATAAGGCTCGTTCGCAATTTCGTACCTAAGTTCTTTACCTCTAACAACGGCAATGGCCGCGGGGAGCTGCGTGAATACAGAGTACAGCTGGCCTCTTTCCGCAATAACGTCAGCATACAATCTGGAATTCTCGATCGCCATCGCGGCTCGAAATCCGATCTCTTCAACAATATGAATATTACTGGTAGTAAATTTCCTTTTCGACTCGGCATTTACCAGGCTGAGAATTCCGATGACTTTGTCCCGTACTTTTAACGGCACGGTAACAAACGATGAAAAACCAAGTTTTCTTAAAATTTCCAGTTGCCGGGTATCTTGGGCCCCGGCGACCAACATCGCATCGGTTAGTTCTTCGATAAATTCTGTCTTACCGGAACGCACGACTGCATAAGGTCCCGTGGTACTTTTAGGGTCCGAGGGATATTGCGTTTTCATCTGCAATGCTAGTTCGATTTTGCGCGGATCCGAATGGGCAACGGCCTCTAATCTTAAAATACCATTTTCATCCAGAAGCTCCAGTCCGTACCAATCTGCAAATCGGGGAACAATTAATCTTCCCAAATTATCCAAGGTGACCTGTAAATCTAAAGATGAAGAAAATAGCTTACTGGCATCCGCGATAAACTTTTGTTCTTCTTCGACTTTTAGCTTTTCAGTTACGTCTTCAAATACACTAACCACATACAACGGTGTCTTAGAGCCTGCAAAAATCGGCCTGGCAGAAATAGACTTCCAAGTAATTTCACCGGTCTCTTTATTTTTTACTTTTAAGATTTCTCCGGTAACGGGTTTTCCAGTGGTAAAGGCTTTCCTGGAGGGAAGCTCTTCAATTGGAAGTACGGATTCATCCGAGCGATAAATTTCAAAGCGGCTCACCATTTCGGGGTAAGATAGATTTAGAAAAGAATTGATACTTTCATATCCACATAAACGAACAGCCAGTTCATTGACGTACACAATTTTAAAAGTTGAATCCTGAACCATTACGGCATCAGAAACACTTTCTAGAATGACACTGAACCCTTCCTTCGAGGCAATTTGGTCGCCCAGGACTGGTCCGTTTTTATCTATTTCCATTCAGAGAATTATATCGTATTCACAAACACTTATGCAATCGGAGTAGTTCTGGGTCCTGTGCTGTTCTTTAGACCTAAGTTATAGGCACCATCTGTTTTTGGAATTTGATTATACTTGGCCTCTGCCTCGGCGGCTTCTGCGCGTAATGGTTCCCAATGTTCTTTTTCTTCAAATATTCGCCGGGCCTCGTAGCCTGTTTTGTAAGTCATCGATTTACCTTTGTCTGGTCCTTTTGGCATCCAGCGATTTATTCTGGCCATCAAGTAAGCCATTAGTTCTGGAAAAATCGTTGCTGTACCCATTCGAAGTTGCGCTAGGCCCGACAAAACCAGTTCCTGTTGGCCTTCTTTTGCAGCGGCAATGATTTTTTTTGCAGCTTCGTCAGCTTCCAAAGAAATTCCCGGAAAAACATCGGCAGCGGCAAACCAAGCAAATTCTTTTTCATGATCACCTTTGAAAACCGCTTGAATAGGTGAACCGGTTTTCATCAAAGCTGGGTAAACTGTTGTCACCGGCAATCCAAGTTGCTCAAATTCCGCCGTGATTCCCTGAGAAAATCCCGCAAGCGCAAATTTCGAAGTATCATAAGGAAGCATATGAGGTACTGCGACTTTTCCCCCCATTGAACAAATGTTTACGATTCTACCTACCGGAGATTTTAATAAATGAGGCAAGCACCAGCGAATCGCAGACATCGGAGCGTATAGATGGAGCGCCATTTGTGCTTCGAAATCTTTTTTGGTAGTGAATTCGAAAGGACTAACCATGATCGCGCCAGCATTGTTTATTAACAAGTCAATAGATCCAAATGTTGTAACAACGGCGGTAAGTGCATTATGCAATTCAGTATCGTTTGTTACATCACATGCGATTGTAAGAACGTCGATAGAATTAAATTCTTTCAACATTTGAACTGCACGTTGTAGCTCTTTTTCATCTCGAGCTAACAGCGCAACTTTTGCTCCCTCGAAAACCAGTCGTTTTGCGAGCGCTAATCCCAGGCCGCGGGATCCACCGGTAATAACCACGGACTGGCCATAAAAATTGACGGACTTAGATTCAGTCGCCAGTAAAATTCCGGCAGATGTTCCTAATAACGCTGCCGCTTTTTTTTGCTTAAGTGCCCAAAGTGCCGCAGCACCAAACCCACAGATTACGGCTAATTCTTTTCGTAATGCTTTATTCATAAAATCCCCCGGCTTACACATAAACACGGGGACGATTTCCCCTGTGTGGCAAAAATATTATTTACATTACCAAGAGCGCAAACATATACGCCCTTGATTACATTGTCTTACAAGTTTGCAGAGACCGGGCCATCGATAAATATTTTGACTGAAGACACCCCTCGAATTAGTTTCGTCGCTACCACTCGGAGAATAATGGACGCCGTCTTAAATTCATTTATTTTAGTTTTCATTGGAGAAATGGGAGATAAAACCCAGTTATTATCGCTTGTTTTGGTCTCAAAATTTAAGCGCCCTTGGACAATCTTACTTGGAGTACTGATAGCAACCATTGCGAATCATGCCTTAGCTGCGTGGGTTGGTGTTTTAATCGGCAACTCAGTTCCCGGTGAAGTCTTGAGATGGG
>JAZKJI010000194.1:0-2438 GCA_040384405.1 Bdellovibrionota bacterium | reverse complement strand
AAAGCGGCGGCATTCCGCATACCCTTGGCAAACTCCCAATAGCTTTTTTCACCGGGAGGGTGGGGATCTAATTGCGCATCGTCCGTATAGGTATGATGGATGATATGTATGATTTTCCAATCCGGGTAACCCACTAAATGAAACATACCCATCAGCTCGCCGACCGGTCGATTCAGCCAGCGTGGTCGCATACTGTCGTGACTTGTCGAGTGCATAAGACCTGATACTGGGAATGTAACGATCAGCGCAGCCAATGCTTCCACCAAAGACATTGAATCGAAATTTCCCTGCCAAAGCGTTAAGCCAATTGCACAAGCATAACCTGTCATCGCTACCATTATCTGCGGAGAGACTAACAAAAATAAAACCGGCACGTAATAAGCTAAATCATTCCAAGTTTGATCAGTAAAATACAGTAGCAGACAGTTGACCGCGAATAAGCCGATACCCATTTTCCAATGATACATTTCCAAATAACGGGGATTAGTTCTAAAACTTCTTATCATTTAATACCTCCGCTTGGCTTTTCCGAAATTATATCTTTTAAAAGTGAATTCTCCGTGGGCCAAATATAACTGGTATTCAGATGCGCATGGGTACGGTACTCATCATGCTGTTTAAGTTTTTGGTGTAACGATGGCAGATTATAAAACGGCACACTCGGGAAAATATGGTGGTCCAAGTGGTAATTCACATTATGGGGTCCCAAGAAAAATGCTTCAAAGCCGCTGGTTATTACATTTCTTGAATCACTGAGCTCATGATCGCGGGACGTTCCAAAATGTTCAGCGATACTGCGTATACGTTGAAATAAAAGCATTACAAAAAGATAGGGCGCTAACCAATACAACAATAAATAACTCCAGTGTCCGAAGTGACAAACCAGTCCCGTGATCCCGCCATAAAATACAATTCGGATGAAGAGTGGTTTAAGAGATTTAATAGTGCGCTCTTCAGTAATAGAGCTTAGGCCACTAAATATTAAAACCAGGTTTCCCCACTCCTTTATGCTGCCGCCCAAAAAAAGATATTTAGTTATCATCACTGCAAATTCTTTTTGGCTCATAGGAAATTGCCAATCATTTAACTGGGACTTTCTGGCCCAGTCGGGATCCTTTTCAGTATTCAAATTGAAATGATGTTGCATATGATGGGCCCGGTATCCCGCTACTCCCATAAAAACTGGAATCGCTGCGAAGAAATCTCCAATAAAGTCGTTCAAGAATAAATTATTGGATATTCTCTTATGGGCCGCCTCATGCATGATGATCAAAAGCGAATGTTGACGAGCTCCGATGATAAAAGCAGAAAATATATAAACGCCGACAGAGCTAAAATACATTGATGTTAAGATAGCGACAAATATGACGGCCCAATCAAAGGCAACAGCAAAATAGGTTTTGTAGGGTTTTAAGACAGAGAGTTTCTTCACATCACGCGAGACTGACTCTCGAAGCGCATTCGATACGTTTCCGTCAGAAGTAGCCTGTTTCAAATTGAGCGCACTACTACCGATATGACTTTTCATGGAAACTCCATCAATTATTATCGGAATTTCGGGCACTATTCTTAACTTAAGAAAAATTAAGGCTGATGGATTGTTATAAATAATTAAAGGTTTAGATTATTAAATTGAGTCAATTTGAAAATATTTAAATTATTTTCTTCTCTGTTTAAATCAATTCGAAATGCCGAAAAGGAATGCTGTAAGGAGAATCTGTATGAACATTGCCTTTGAAGAGTTGCAGTTAGGTAAGTTCAGCCTGGTGATACTTTCAGGAAAATGTGAAGCCGGTGGGCAGTATTCTAAACTCTACGAAGAAGTATTTTCATCTTGGAAAGAAATTTGGTTGGAAGTACTAACGGAAACGGGAAGTCCGCAAACGTTAAAGGGTGATACGTTTTTTCGAACGGAATATATTCCGGTCATATTATATGATGGGGACATCGTCGGATTTTACTTGGGTTCGGTTTACCCACTTTCTTATTCTATTATGAATGAGCATTCTTATTTTACAGTGTTCACTGAAGAAGCAAAACAAAAGCTGCAAAAAAGAAAAATTAAAAGTGTGATGTCCTATGAATATATGTCAGTCCCTAAGAAATGGCGAAAAGACGGTTTGGGTTTTTCGATCGGAGAAGTTTTGATTGATATGGGACTCAGTTTACGAAACGAGCTCCATTGTCAGGCCGCCGTCGGGGTCGCTAGCATAAAAGCAAAAGTTCACACGATGGCTCACAACAGTGGTGCCGAAACTTTAGTAAAGGAAGTATCGCGGGGGAACCTTGATTGCGAATTGGTCGTATTCTTTCCCGAAAACGATAGATTGTCCCATGATTCACGGATAACTCTACTTTCAAAACACCTTTGGGAATCAAGAGTTTATGTTGATCGTTTTGGTGAAACTCAAACAACAAATAAGGTACAGCGAAAAGCT
>JAZKJI010000193.1:4501-4761 GCA_040384405.1 Bdellovibrionota bacterium | reverse complement strand
GCGGTTAAATTTCCCCGCTGAACTTCTACTGGTCTTTCATAGGAATCAATTTCTTCGCTGGATGTGCGACTTAGTGCCGAAGTCGTAACGAATGTGTCTGTCGATGCCGTATAGACCGTTGTACTTACCTTGCCATTGATCGTTGATGTCTTTGTCCAATCGATGACTGAAAATGGATCTGCGGAGGTTAAGTTGTATGCATTTGTAAAACTCATATCGACTTTTGTGGTATCGAGACTTTGCGCTTCTTTTGCCAGATT
>JAZKJI010000193.1:0-4450 GCA_040384405.1 Bdellovibrionota bacterium | reverse complement strand
GTTGTGCTGCTTGCGTAATAAAGACTTCCGTCGTAACCATCCTCTGCATTTGCAGATTCTGGTTTCATCGATCTTCTTTGAATTTTACCATTTGGTAACGTTGTTCTTTGTTCGTCTGATCCGAATCCACCGGTTAATGCGGAAGGTATATGTTCGATTGTCGTCATGCGACTCATGTCCGACGAGACGCTAAAACCTGCTATCTCAGGATAGGTTGAATTTATGAGAGCCTCAATGTAGGTAGCACTTCCGGAATTATTGATGTCTGAATTTAACCTTCCATGTGTGTCATAAGTAAATGTTCCGATATTTCCATTGGGTTTTTCAAAAGTTAAAAGTAGACCGCTTGAAGAATAGGTCATTGTGTAATCTTCGCTGACGGAATTAGTTAGTGTCGCTAAGTACCCGTTTGTATCTAACGTAACAGTCATTACTTTGCCTGATGGAGTGGTAATCGACGTAAGTTCTCCGGACATGTCTCTAGTGAATGTGGTTACTCGGGAGAAAGGTTCGGTTATTGTGCTTAAGCCGTCACTCGTATAACCAAAAGTATAAAGAGTTGTCCCCTTCAAACCGGATTGGGTTTCCACATGAATTCCGTCTGGATCAAATTCGTAAACTAATGATCCATCTTCTTCTGGAACTTGTAAGTTTCCACTGCCTAAAACTACGTGCCCTACTTTTCTTGATGTTCCGTCACCGCGGAAAAGTGTTTCTCCCACCTTGTCGTAGTAATGATAAACGCTTGGAAGCCAGCCACCTAAACCTGCGTGCATAGCTTTGTAGGCGCCAACGGATATGAAGTTCTCTACGCTGAGAGTAACTGTGCCTATTGTCAGACTT
This sequence comes from Bdellovibrionota bacterium, assembly GCA_040384405.1. Lineage (GTDB taxonomy): Bacteria > Bdellovibrionota > Bdellovibrionia > Bdellovibrionales > Bdellovibrionaceae > JAZKJI01. Next base: position 3,607 of record JAZKJI010000193.1, on the reverse strand, counting down.
TCAATTGTTTTTGTTCTAAAACGCAATGGCCCGATTGGAACATCAGAGTTAGAATCCAAACCATTCCAAGTATAAGAGTGGGTAATATCGGAACTAGGTGAAGTATAGGTCTGCGTTTGAAGGAGCGAATTTACTTCGTCATAAATCTGTATCTGAACGCTGGCAATAGTGCTATCTACTGATGCTCCAGTTATTGGGATATCGATTATATTTTTACCTGAAGCTCCGTTAACTCTGTTTGAAAAGTAATGAAGGCTAAAGTTTGCTCCGATTAATGGAATTTCTTCCCCTAAAACCCGGTTATCTAAAAGGATGATAGAGCCGCAACTAGGAACTGGCCTCCTGACCTCAGGATTTCTAGTTGTAGAAAGGTGGGGCGACTGCGTTCCACACGTCTTTAAACTATATCCCGTAGCCCCCGAGTATACGGTTCCCCCGGAGCAAGAGGTACCACGACAAGTAAAGAAGCCCTCAGTAGTACTTCCAGTATTCATAAAGAACACGAGTCCCACATTTGTGAATCCATATAATGGGCAGGCGTCTACTGCCGCCCCCCCGCATGCATTATTAAAACTTGATAATGTAGATGAATCCGTTGGGCAACTTTGGCCAAACGCCGTTGAAACAAAAAGAAAAGCAATTAGACCCACCGACTTTAAAATTTTCATCTTCACTCCTATAGATGCGTAAAATCTATCGGAGAAAACTAAACAACCAAACTCAATTTAATCTATGGTGGTCCTGCGAAAATAAATTATCCGCGAGAAACTTTTTTGAAATTATCCAAATATTTTTCGCAACTTAGATGCTAAACAAACAAAAATTTAACTAATCCAAACTTAAGATCTCTTAAGTTCAGATTTAAAAAATAATCCTGAACCAAAACTCAAACTTAATTTTCCTTCACCACCACAAATAAAAAAACCCCGCTTCATCAGCAGGGTTTTTTCTTCGAAACATATCTCCGGTGTTTGTGCCGGTGATTATGCCATAATACAATCGATTAGATCTTTTAGCTTAACTTGTGCGTCGTCGCCGTAGATTTCTTTGATTGCTGCTGCGAAAGCTTCGTCAGGACGTAATGCAGAGTTTGATTCCATTTTTAAGTCAGTCTCACGCAATACTTTGAAATAGCTCTTTGCTTGCTCTGCATCCATTGTCTCTACTTGCTCGATGATTACTGTTAATGCTTTTTCGAAACCTAACAAACCGTTTTTCTTGTCAGCTGCGATAGTTTGCAAGATGCGGTTAGTTTTGCTTGCGCGAGTTACGTTTTTCAAAGCCATTCCTAATAACATTTGTTTTTGGAACAATGCTTTTACTTCTGCATTTGATAACTCAGTACGAGTCTTAGTAGCTGTTTTGCTTTCATATAATAGACTGTCGATAGCTTCGTTCTTTTCAACTAGAGTCTTAAGTAACTCACGAGCAGAAACTTCTTTAGTTCCACCAGCTCCGTCAGCAACTTGAAACTTAATTAGTGAATTCTTTTGTAGGTCTTCAACAGTGATTTTGTTTAAAACATCCATCACTTCACGGCCAACGTTGTTGTCAGCAAGTCTTTTGAAAGACTCTTTTACTTTTGATAAAACTTCAGCGTGGTTGTTAGCTTCTAAAGCTGTAGTAAAAGACTTTACTGCCTCTTTACCTTTTACAACTTCGCGCTCTTGTTCGATACGGCCTTTTAACTCTCTTACTGTTCCTGCTGCGTAGCTGATCGTTCCAGTAACTTGTACCAGGATGACTAGTGCAATTGCTGCTTTGTTTAGTGCTTTCATGTTCTTTCTCCTTCAAAATTGCTAAATTGTTATACAACTGTTAGCTTTGTTATCTTTTTCCCTGCTCAGAAACCCTATGCTTCTTTACCGGGGTTAATCTTTATCTCACATCTATCTATTACAACGGTCGTACCAACGTTTCAGGACATTACTGTCTCGGAATGAGACACTTGTCCGTTTACTTTACACCGACCTAGTAATCCTTCTGCTCGCAGATCGCGCTCTTTAATCGCGCTGTCATCGATGCAGATTTCGCCATTCCTGTACAAACTGGTTTCTTTGCACCTTTTCCATCAGCGTCACGGTAACTAACTGCATTTATAATCTGTCCGTAACTCTTCAACTGATCAGCGACCCCGCGAATACCATCTAAACAAACTGCCAAGGTCTTCTTTTGAATGTCATTAAGTTGAAGACCATTTGCTTTTTCTTCTACGGATTTAATTGTTGTTTCAAGTCTTGCTCTGACTTCGTCAAACTGAGCATTTGAAACTCTTGATACAACTGTGAATTCATCTGCTTTAAATCTATAGTCGGCACTCTTTACTACTTTAACTTCAGCTAATAACGCTTCCATCGCGTAAAAATCACGAGTCAGTTCACCTTGGAACAAGAAGTTCGTAAATTGAGTCTGCCCTTTTTCCTGATTATAATAATCAGCCATGTTTAAGCCCGGGCTTGCACGTAAGTATCTTAATAATGAATCCGGTGCTTTTACTTTTACTGGCTTCCTTAAAGTAAATGCATGTACGTTTCCGGCTTCGTGTTTAATACCAGCGGACTTTAAGATCTCGCCCAGGATTAACATATATAGTTTGCGCTCTTGAGTAAGCTCTTCAACGATTCCGTTTGATACCGGGCTTTTATTAAATACCGTATCGTTATTTGACTTACGTGGTCCGTCCCACATTGTTAAGTCTTTACCTTTTTCCCACAGAGCAGAAATTCCCGTTGCCGTGTCTTCTTGGATGTCGTCTTTTCTCCAAAGGCGTTTAATTAATGTCGGCATGATCTCTAGGTATTCTTTTTCCCACTGAGTCCACTGCGATTGATAACCAGCTTTTTTAACGTTTACATCCCACCAGTTATCAAATTTTCCTTCACCGATTAATTTTGGATCGATGTTGCTTGGGTTTTTAATAAGATCCCAAACAGTTTGCTCGGTGCCAGAAAATTTATACGGCTTTGTAAATACATCACCTGTCATAGAAACGTTATTTAAAGCATTCAACAGTGGAATCGAAGAATTACCCACTTGGAAATCTTTGGTAATTTTCGGAGCCGAGAATACCGAAGGCATACCACCTAAAAATTGGCGCATGATTTTAGCATCTCGGAACATGTTTTCGTTTTTATCTAAATCAACACCGAAAGCCATGTGTCCTAACATCAATTCCGTTGGACGCTTATAACCTAAAGTTCCTACGTTAAACTTATCCAATAAAATTCCAGGTCCACCGGCAAAAAACTTATCTGCCCAGTCCCATTTTAGTGAATCGATTCCTGGTTTAAAATCTTTGTCGTCTTCGTACATCACGGTGAATGCTTCACCCTTATTAAGTAACGGACGTGGGTCACCCAATTTTTTCATAACCACTGCCATAACTCCGCGTAACTCATCGCTGTGATTGATTTTCGAAGTAAGGAAAGCCGTTAGCTTTTGTTCTGGCCAATCATTATGTTTCGCTAACAAATTGTTAATTTCACGAAGACGTAATCCGATAGCGCGTAAGTTCTGCGGAGTTGCTTGTTCAAAGATCGCGATCGTTGACTCGTAAAAGTCCATATATTTATCAGTGAATTTTCGGAAAGCCGGAACTTTACGGAAT
>JAZKJI010000192.1:12870-16769 GCA_040384405.1 Bdellovibrionota bacterium | reverse complement strand
AAAAACGAAGAGGGCCGTTTTGCGTTTTCCCCCGGCCTCGCTTCACTTTCGCCCCGACTGAATACCGGCCCGGTCACAGTGACCGTCGCCGGCTCGGTTACTGATTCAGTTTCTGTACCCGTTCCTGTTGCCGTCGCCGTCGCGGAGTCTGGAACGGGCACTGGGACCGTGCGGAATCGGTTACTGATGCCGATGCCAATGCTAATGCTGAAAACTAAACTGCAAACCGAAAAACCAAAAACTCAACCTGCAAACCCAAAAAAAAAAAGGGCCTCTTCTTGCGAAGAGACCCTTTTGGCATTTTGCAGTAGTTGATTCAGCAAAATACGATGAATTTAGTTAAGATCAATTCCTTCGCCGAAAATTGCTTTAAATTCTTTTTCGGTTAACTGTTGGCCATTTAAATAATAACGTTTGTGATCATTCTTTTGAATCATTTGTACGTCAGCATCGATGTTAGCTAATCGAATATTCATGCTTAAATTTGCTTCTGATTGTGGAGTTCCAGCCGGAGTTCCTTTTGAAAGTATATCAGCTTTGATATCCGCAGTAACTTGACCATAATCTAAGTGAGACATTGTTAATCGACCAGACATATTCATGTGCATTCCGAATGTGTTGTTTGCGGAAACAGATAGAGCGCTAAAGGTCATTTGATTTCCCGTTGCGCTGATGCGTGTACGTCTTTGAAGTTCATCTGAAATAACAAGTTGGTTTTCGCTGCTTGTTCCTGCAGTAGAAAATTTTGCCGCAGAAAAATCAGCAGTTGATTCAATGATTGTCGTTGTTGATTTACTTCCTGTTACAACATTCACTGGGCATGCAGCACCAGAAGCAGATGCATTGCTTGTTTGAACAACGCTTGATCCAGCTTCTGGTTTCAATTGTCCATCCTGAATTTGTGTTGGCATAACAAGTTTGCATTGAGATTGGATATCAACCAAAGTTGCTTTTGCTGCATTAGAAAGGGCAGCGGTCTTTTTAAGACGTTCAGCTTTTTCGCTTTCAGTTTCGTTTGGTTTAATTAGATAAAGTGAAACTCCTGGAATTTCATTTGAATTGGCAAAAACCGCTTTTAAAACGTCTTTTTCAACGACGTTTAACATTGGTTTTTGAGAAATTGCTGGTTCACCAAGTGCAGTTGGTAATTCGTTAGCTGGAGCTGCAGCTGGAGAGCTACTTCCGTTTGAACAACCATTAAGAGCAAGTGCTAAGGACAGGACGAGTGCCGTCTTTAATAAAGTCATGAAATTCCCCCACGTATAATACGTTTTTAAGTTTCGTTTTAAAGATGAGGGAACTTATCGCGAGAGTGGGGAATAGTAAACTGTACGAAGTTTAAACAGTCTAATTTACAAGGGCAGAGCGGCAAAAGCAGTCTAATGCCCTTTGGCTAATGGGTGTGTATTTTAGACGCCAACGACTTCGTGTATCTCTGGAAATAGTTCACGCAAGCGAACTTCGATCCCTTGTTTCAAAGTTGCTGAAGAACTTGGGCATCCTGCACAGGCGCCCTTCATCTGAAGATATAAAATATTATTTTCTAATCTTGAAAACACAACGTCACCACCATCAAGTGCAACAACCGGGCGGATTTCTTTATTTAGCGCTAATTTTATTTGTTTAACTAATGGTGTGTCGTATGTGTCATCTTCATTTGTTGCGGTGACCGCTACCACTACGGGTTCTCCGGCCTCGATATGCTCTTGAATCAGACCTGCCAGTGGTTCCGCCAGAATATTCCAGTCAACCCAATCTTGCTTGGTGACCGTTAAAAAATCTTTGCCGACGAAAACCGATGCTGTCCAAGGAAAGCCGAAAATTTTGGCAGCCAAGGGGGAAGCATCCGTATCTTGGACCGTCGCGCATTCAAAACCGCCACCTTCTACCTGGAACGGCAGATTGAACTTTAAAGTGGCAGGATTTGGGGTCGGTTCAAAGCTAACTTTAGTGGCCGTGTTCATAGGAACCTCATGGATAGGCGGTAAGGGAATAGTTTTACTCTTACTTCTTCATTCTGCCAAGTGTGTTAAAGCAGAGCTTTCTTGATTTCAATTTGCCCATTACCTATCATGGGCGTTTTCAATTCCAGAGGAGAAGCCCATGACACCCAGAGTTCGTGAGATATTGAGTTGGTACGGCGCTGATAACCCAGGCTGTTTGGCAAACTTAGCCCGTGTTATGAACACAGGAAAATTGGCCGGCACGGGTAAAATCGTTATTCTTCCGGTGGATCAGGGTTTTGAACACGGCCCGGCCCGCAGTTTCGCGAAAAATCCGGATGCCTATGATCCAAACTATCATATCGAACTTGCGATTGAATCTGGATGTAATGCTTATGCGGCACCATTGGGTGCGATTGAAGCAGTAGCTCGTGATTATGCGGGCGAGATTCCGTTAATTTTAAAAATTAATAACTCAGACACTTTGTTTTCCAACAAAAGCCCGATCTCGGCGATGACTTCAAATGTTGAAGATGCACTTCGATTGGGATGTGCGGGAATTGGTTTCACAATTTATCCTGGATCTTCTGACCGAAAACAAATGTATGAAGAAATTCAAAACGCCGCATCCGAAGCGAAAAAAGCGGGACTTGCAGTTGTTGTTTGGTCTTACCCTCGTGGTGAGCAACTTTCAAAAGAAGGCGAAACAGGTATGGATGTTATCGCCTACGGCGCACACATCGCGTGTCAATTGGGTGCGCACATTGTAAAAGTAAAACCTCCGACGGCGCATCTTGAACAAGCCGCCGCCGCAAAAGTTTATCAGGAATTTGGAATTAAGATTGATTCATTGGCTGATCGCACTCGCCACATAGTTCAAAGCTGTTTTGCCGGACGACGAATTGTTATTTTCTCTGGTGGTGAAGCCAAGGGTACGGACGAGTTAATCAAAGAAGTACGACATTTGGCAGAGGGCGGAGCATTCGGCAGCATCATGGGACGAAATGCATTTCAACGACCTCGCAAAGAAGCAGTTCAACTTTTACATTCCGTTATGGAAGCATTTGCCGGCCAATCAATTAAGTAAGGAAGTTTAATGTCAGACGAAAGAGAAAATCCCCTTCGCGCGGAAAAAAGAAAAAAACTTCACGCGCTAAGAGAGACCGGTATTAATCCCTATCCGTATACTTTCGATCGCACCGGAATGTGCGCGGAAGTTCACGAAAAATTCGCCAGTCTTGCGACTGGCGAAAAGGCCGAGACCGCAAAATATCGAATCGCTGGGCGCTTAATGACCATGCGAAATATGGGTAAGGCTTCGTTCTTTAACGTTCAAGACCAAAGCGGAGCTTTACAAGTATACGTCCGAATGGAAGAACTCGATCCGCAAGAGAAAAAAGCTTTTGATCTGGTAGATCTGGGTGATTTCGTTGGCATCGAAGGTTTTGTCTTCCGCACGCAAAAAGGCGAAATCAGTTTACATATTCAAAAGTTTCAAATTTTAACTAAGACCCTTGAACCCTTGCCGGAAAAATTCCACGGGATTCAAGATGTGGAAATTAAGTACCGGCATCGTCATTTAGATCTGATCGCCGATAAAGACTCGCGCCAAGTTTTCGAAACAAGATCAAAAATTATTCGCGAAATCCGCAAATTTTTGGATGCTCGCGGATTCTTAGAGGTCGAGACTCCGGTATTACAACCCATCTATGGCGGAGCAGCCGCCCACCCATTTTCCACGCATCACCGTGCGCTGGATATGAAGCTATATATGAAAATTTCGCCGGAACTTTATTTAAAGCGCCTGATCGTAGGTGGTTTTGAAAAAGTATACGAAGTGGGGAAGAACTTTCGTAACGAAGGAATCGACAGATCCCATAATCCGGAATTCACGATGCTCGAGTGGTACGAGGCTTACACGGATTACAATTACCAATTAAAACAATTCGAAGAACT
>JAZKJI010000192.1:0-12860 GCA_040384405.1 Bdellovibrionota bacterium | reverse complement strand
GTTGCCCATTTGGCTTTAACCATAACAGGCTCCATGAAAGTGACTTACCAAGGTAAGGAAATAGATTTTACCCCTCCTTGGACACGCTTAACGGTGTTTGATGGAATTCGACAGTACGCTAAGGTTGAACCTGATACGATCAAAGAAGACGAGTTGTTTCAACTTTGCCGAACACTTGGTTCCAAGAAAATGGATAAGCCAAAATCAAAAGGCGAAATGTTAATGGAGCTTTTTGAATTAACGGTGGAAGAACATCTTTGGCAGCCAACTTTTATCATGGACCATCCGGTAGAGATTTCTCCGTTAACAAAAATTCATCGCACAGATTCAAGATTGGTTGAACGCTTTGAACCGTTTGCGGGTTGCATGGAAATCGGAAATTCTTATTCAGAATTAAATGATCCGGAAGAACAGCGTGCACGACTAAAAGCCCAAGAAGCAAACCGGGTAGTTAACGAGGAAGCTCATCCGATGGATGAAGACTTTTTATTGGCTATTGATTCCGGAATGCCGCCAACGGGTGGGGTAGGCCTCGGGGTAGAGCGAATTATTATGCTGTTAACGGATCGTCCAAGTATCCGTGACATAATTCTTTTTCCAACGATGAAGTTTAAATAATGATTTTATTTAATTTAAAACTTCTGCGAATAGCTGCGGGATTTATTTTAGCGATTGGGATTTGGGGTTGTAATACAGCTCCAAAACCAACCATCGCTACCAGCCAAACGGAAGTTTTAGTTAAAGAACCATCGGTAGCGGCCATGGTTAAACCAACGACAATCATTGTTGATGTACGGCCTGGTTTTGAAGCAAACGGAATGGCGATTCCCCATAGTCGTCCCTTAAGTCCATCGGATCTAGGATTAAAACCGAATTTTCTGCAGAACGATTTCGGAGATATCGCAGGCATCTTGCGAAGGCAGGGTATTCGCCACGAAACTCCGGTTGTGATGGTCGGAGATATCTCCCGCGATCTTCCTGACATGGGTTACGTTGGTTTAGTGTTATGGAGTCTGGGCGTAGAAAAAATTGATGCAACTGATATCCGTCACTGGAGGCAGCGACCGCCCGAAGGGGTAAAATCAGAGATAGGTGAAAATCTAACGACGAATTTATTAACTGAGCCTCGCGAATTAGAAATTGATCACCAATCAATGGATCAATGTACAAAAGCCAAATGCCTTTGCGTTGCTGCTGAATTTCATAATTTGCCGCGAAGATTCACGGCGAATTGCACGGCAGAAGTCGTTCAATCAAAAATGTTCTGGAGTAAGGACGGAGTTTTCCTGTTCTCGGCCAAAGAGCTTTTCGAAAAGAACGGAAACTTCACCGGAAAAACAATTTATATTCCATGGCAGAAAGCAAATCTCTTTACGGCCTGGGCACTTCTTCGTTTAGGTTACGATGTGAAAATCGTGCGGTGGGGAAATTTAAAGTACTAATTATACTTTAAAGAACTTTCAGTTCACAAATATCAGGTATTAATTTATTTCTTAAAAAACTTGCAGTTAGTAAATCGAAAAACGGTTAACTGACTGACGCGATAATAACTGATCGTATCCATAAAAAACGGCGCAGCTTTCTGATAATCGATAGTAACGGGCACATGCTTTTCACCAAAGGTAACTTGAGTTGCCGAAAGTTTTTTTCGTTTATTTCGCTCGTATAAAATACTTAGCAGGTGAGTGCGCTCTTCCCATACGGATGTGCGGCTTAAATCTTTCGTTACTTCTACGGTAAGACCGCGATCATTTTGAATGTAAGAACTTTCAAGCTCGCGATACCCCGCCGGATTACTTAAAGGTCCCGCCACATAAAGTCCCAGAATAGCGCGAACAATATTAATGGCCGATTCTTTGCCGCCAGTTGCATCGGAAATGACTCGAACCGGAGAAGATCCTTCAAAATCACTTAGCACTTCAAAAACGGCGACTTTTTCGCCAGCATTATATTCACCGGTAGAGGCGAAGCCCAATTCTCTTTCAACATCACAACGAGCTGAGGAGTGGCCAGAGTTCCAGTAAGTTTCGAATTCGGAGTTTAAAGTTTTAAGTTTTGATTCGTTCGCTAACGGGAGCGAGGAACATGAAAACAAAAATAATGTAACAGTGAGGACCGGTGTCAGTTTCAGTATGCGAATTAATCGGTCTTTAAGTAATTTCATATTCAGACAACAGCACAACTTTCTTTGGTAATCCAATAAAAAGTCTTCAGTACCGTTGGTCGCAGCCGCAGCCGTTCGTCGCACCCGTTCCCGTCCCGTTTACCGTATGGCTTTTGTTCCGAGGGGAAAGTGTTTTTCTTTTGGGGGCCGGGCATCGTGCCCTTCAGTCGCCTTTGGTACAACATCGTGTTGGGCGCTGAGCCCCCAAAAGAAAAACACTTTCCCCTCAGAACAAAAGCGGCACTTAGTTTTATTTTTTGGGTTGATATGGATTGATATGCAAATTCGGAGCGCTCCAGAAACATCGCATCATTGCTGAAGTAGTAAATTGCTGAGGCGACATTTTGTAAATGCATTTAAACACTCAAAAATGTCCACCGAAACAATTAGAAAATCGATCAAAAAATCGGACAGAAATCAAATCGGAAAACGGTACGGAAAACGGGACGGGAACGGGTGCGACGAACGGCTTCGGCTGCGGTCAACCGACGGGGTCCCCATTCCCAAAAAGGGCTCCTGTCAAAGTTCTATACACCCATGCCCAATCCAATAGCTCTAAGAACAAAAGCAAATGGCTCCAATCTTGTAATCAAATAGCCCGTAGACCAATTTTAAAGCCATTAGAGGTATTATGAAAACCGCTACTACTTTCAAAGCATTAACGATCCTTAGTGTTTCCATTATCACTGCCTGTTCGGCGTTTGCCCAACAAGCTCCGATGAGTGGTGCAAAATCGACTAGCCCTGATGCAAGTTGCTCTTTGATGGAAAATGGTTTGAAGGACCGCTTTGAAAATCCAGTGCGAATTACCTATGAATCAAAACTTTATTCTGGAAAATGTGTTGATACTAATCGTATGCGTCCAGGCCAAATCATCACTAAAGATGCTCACATGATTCGTATTGCTAACTTTCACCACGAAAGAGAGTTTTGGAAAGCTGAAATCCCACTTAAAAAAGAAGCTTGGGCTAAAATGTATTTCCAGATTCTGCGTTTTCCGATCGTGGAAGGTATTGAAGCGGCTCATACTCAAATTCGATTTATTATGGCGCCGGGATATTCTATTAGATTAACTTCTCAAAAAAATGAAAATGTCGTTAAAACTGTTAAAAGCTTTATCTACACAGTTGAAGCCGCATTTCCAAAAGAAGTTAATTATAACTTCGCATTGGGTGCAGTTAACAATTATCCAATCGTGGGTCGTGTTGCTTCCGCTGAAGAACGCGTTTTAGAAAGCAAAGGAAATTCCGCTGAACAATATACAGTTAAAATTTCACCGCAAGAAATTGCGTTCCTAGTTAATGGTGCCTTAACAAGAAGTGACAGCATGGGAATGGAGTATTTCTATAATACCGTTCGTCCAAACTGTACGACAGAAGCATTTGACCTTATTGATACTTTGCCTCGATTAGTTGGAAAAGTTCGTCCATTTAATACAGTTCTTTGGATTGACCCGGTTGCTGGTCCTTCACTGGATGCTTTACAAGCCCGCGGAATTTTGGGTCCTCGTGGACCTAACATGATCGAAGATCTTCGCGATGGTGCTACTACCCCTCCACCAGAAAAAAAAAAGGAAGTTGCATACGGATTGGTCCGGGAAGTAAAATCGATCAATGGAATCCCGGGACTCCCATATGCTTTGGTGACGATTCTTCCCCGTTCTAAACACTCGGCGGCAGTAAGCCGCGCACTTTTTAATAAAATTCAAAGTTCATTGACGACCGCTACGCCAAAACTTGCACAGGCAGCTTTGGCTTCCGCAATGGTCGGAACTAACGTTGGTGATATTTTAGGTGATGTACTGGGACAGATCCAAAAAGAGATGCGCGCATTTCTTCGCTCTGTAAATACGCAATTACCTGATGAATCTGTTCATATGATGACTTACTTAGTTCCTTGGGATCCAAATACTCCGAAGGCAAGTTTAGTGGGATCGGGACTGGCTGCAGATCTTCCATTTAATATCGCTTCTTACTATCAGATGGATGCAAGCTCTACGAAAACGTTATTAGAGACCGTTATTAAAGGTTATCGCATTCTTCAAATTCGCGAACACCGTAAAGCTGGAACTTCACCTGTGTATTTTATGGGTGCGGGAATCCGTATCGAACTTAAGAAAAATCAATCCGAAGTAATGCTTCAACCAATTATTGGTTGGACTCCGCAGGATTTACCATTTGAAACTTACAGTGACCAAGTAAAATTTGACCGCATTCATTTGCCGGCTCCGGTTCTTGATCCAAAGTATCGTAATAATTTGGATGCTTATACGAATGAACTTGGCGTTTTAGTAATTACTCATCGTCAAAGACATTACCAAACATTTAATCCCGTATTGCATTTTGAATTCGGATCTTTGGGATTCTTAAACACAGCTGCAGGGCATAAAGATGTTGGGGTTGTCAGAGTTGAAAAGTACTTATTGGAAAAAGCCGTTCCTATTTTCGGTGCATGTGCTTATCACGAAAAGACAGTTCCAGAAATGCGTGGTAAAATCCTAAAGGGAATTTCTGGTAATAAAACCGTTGATTCCCGACTCGATGGAAAAGATATCGCCCTAGGGATTTTCTCTTTTGATATGGTATACGCAAATTCGCTTTGTAAGAATGCTGACCACATGTCGAAAGATTTCGATAAACAGAGAATTTGTGCCGAAGCTGATAAATCAAAAATGGGAATCATGTTAAGAAATGTTGATATCCGGGCCCGGGTAAACCTTGGCGGAAACGTAAACATCGGATGCGTGAGACACTCATTAATTACCGACCAGTTTACTTCTGAAGCGAATGCTTCAATCGATTACCAAATTGAAGAGTTCATAAAAGCTCAAGATAAAAAGTTCATCGACGTTATCGTTGGTGGCGGTAAGAAAAAATAATTTATTTCTTTAGTAAGCGCCGTCGCAGGCGCTGCAAGATATCCCAAACTTCATTTACGCCAAGGGCTTTCCCCGCCAGGATAAAGCCCGCGGCACTTAAAGTCCCAAGCATTGCTAAAACCAATACTTTCGTAAAAAAGCTGTCCGGTAAAATCCATTTATAAGTTTCGGCAACTAAGAAAACCGGTGCGGTCGCAACCATCACTTTGATCAATGTCATCATTAAGCTGCCAAGTCGAAACTTAGTAATCATCAATTGGAAGCCCACCAGTAAACAAATCGCATTAACCGTGGCACTTAACGACGAAGACAGATTTAATCCAGGCAGTCCGTACATATCCATCAACAGGGGTGCCGCAATCAGATGGCTGGCTAACGAAATAAATGCGACGACCGCCGGGAACCAAGTATTTTTAACGGCATAGTAACTGGGGGCAAGGACGCGAACACAACTGGCCGGAATTAACACTAAAGAATAAATTCTTACAACATCTGCCGTTGCTTGGGAATCAGCCGGAGTAAATCTTCCGCGTTGAAACAATATCTCAACAATTGGAAGCGCATAACAATACAAGACGGCCGCGCAGAATACGCCCATCACCAAATTTAATTTTAAATAATGCTCGGAAGTTTCAGAAAATTTCTCTTTGTCTTTGTTCGTCCAAAGTTTCGAAAGCATTGGCAATAAAGCGGTACCCAGGCTGACCGAAATTAAAGAAAGTGGAAGTTCCAAAAGCCTGTCTGCCCAACTGATATAAGACAATGCGCCCTCGCCAAAGCGGGTGGCAAATCGCATGTTCACTAATGTCGTCACTTGTAAAAGCCCAAGACCAATCATTCCTGGTCCCATATTTCGAAATACCATTTGAATATCTTTAGACCAAAGCTTTGTCGTTAGTTTCGGAAAGTATCCGCGGCGGCGAAGCTCTGGGATTAAGATTCCCATTTGTAAGGCTCCACCCACAAGAACGCCCCAAGCAAGGCCATCACCCGGGGACGGAAAATAAGTTCCCGGAATTAAAGTCGAGATGATCATGGCCACGTTAAATAAAGTGGGCGCAATAGCAGGCAAAGTGAAGTGCCCCAGGGCATTTAAAATTCCCATGTAAAAAGCAAAAGTGCTCATCAGAAAAATGAATCCAAACATGATCTGTGCAAGTCTGACGGTCATTTCAAATTTGCCAGGCACCAACATATATTCCGGATCAAGCAGAACTAATAAAACTTCCCGCGAGAAAACTATTCCCAAGGTTGTCAGTACGGTAAGAATGATTAAAAGTGCCGTGTAAAAACCATTCACTAAATTCCGCGTGCGAGTTTCATTATCCGAATGGGCATCAACAAAAACGGGGATAAAGCTAACCGCTAACGAACCTTCACCCAATAAACGGCGAAAAAGATTGGGAAGGCGAAATGCCGCCATCCAAGCGTCCGTTACCGTACGGGTAAATAGGGCGGCAAAAGCCACTTCCCTCACAAGGCCCAAAATACGGGAAGCAAAGGTTCCGGCAGCCATTGCGAGTGCATTTTTTAGGACCGAGGACTGTTTTACCGAGGTATCGGGATTAATTACGGCCTCGGGCATCGCCGCCGTATCTGGTAATGGTTGAACCGGAACGGCAGGGTCCGAAGCTACGTTAGGATCAGGATGGGAGGAGCCGGGAGGTTTTGGGGGGTGCTTAGCCATATTTCGGCTTGCCTCTTCGTGTTAAATTATGTTAGCTAATGACCCTTGTACGAAAATCCTAATCCGGAGGTTATCCCTTGGCAAATCATAAATCAGCAGCAAAAAGAGCTCGTCAGACTCCAAAAAGAACTGCAGTAAACAGCCGTCGTAAAAGCACGGTAAGAACTCACGAGAAAAGCTTAATCGCTGCTCTGACTTCTGGAAACGCAGCTGACCTTAAAACACTTTTCAACAGTTACATGAGCCAAATGGCAAAAGCGGCAAAAACAGGTGTTTTCAAAAAACAAACTGCTTCTCGCCACATCAGCCGCCTAGCTGCTCGCGTTCACGCGGCAACTGCTCCGACTAAATAATCTGACTGGATTTCAGTAAAGGTTTCGGTAACGAAACCTTCGGATTTTGTCGTTTAAAAATTTGAGTAATTTAATTGCAAGAATTTGGACGGCGCAAAATCAGGATTAAGCGGTTTTCATACTCAAGAAACATTTTTTAAGCTTCCGGCGATTTAAAAAATCGGAATGCGCAAGATAAAGGCTGTGGACGACACGGCCTTCTTTTTTTTCTACGGCAGTTACTTCCATCGTCACGCAAATCATTCCAAGCTCTGGCAAGGAAAGATTCACTACAAGCTTTTGTCCTTTTCCAAAAACCATATCCGTCGATAGCATCATTTTGTGATGGGAATCGAATTCGAAATCGCCTTTGTAGGACTTGCCTTGAGTAAGAAATGAACCAAGTAAATGCATATATCTGGATCGGCTAATAGTCGGGCGAACTGTACTTCCGGAGGGTATTCAAACAGGCAATAGAAGCTATTTTGAAGCGGTTTTGTTCTGTTCTGAGACACGATAGAAATTTAAAACCAAATTTTCCAACAAAAAATGATTCGGCACTGACGAGGACTTCAATTCGGTCTCGGTTTCGGCAAGCCTTGCTAGCAGCGTATGCAGATCAGCCGTGGGCCAAAAGTGGGATTGCTGTAAATATTTATTTAAAAAATAGGGAGAGACTCCGGCTTTTTGGGCCAGCTGTGCTCCGCGAAGTCCTTCTTTTGAACCTTGTTGAATTTGTAAAAGGATTCGTAAGTGCCGGGCCAGTAAACTCATTAATCCGATTTCGTTTTGTCCTTGTCCCAATAAATCCGCCATCATGACCAATGCGTTCACGTGATTACGGGAATAAAGTTCTTCGATAAAACTAAAAACCGAGTCATGGCGGGTACGACCCAGAACTTCGCGAACTTTATCTTCCTCGATAACTTTTGAAGGGGAAATAAATTGAACGATCTTTTCCATCTCGGCATCGAGTTCGCCTAAGTTTGTTCCCGTTAAATGAAGTAAAGAGTGCACGGCTTCCGCCGTAATTTTTAAACCTTTTTGCTCGGCCATATAGTGGATCCATTGCGGAATCTGATTCTCGTACGGAGGTTTAAACTCGCAAGATAAACATTTAGTGGTCAGTAATTTAAATGCTCTTCTTTTTTTATCGAAACCCTCGGACATTAAAATAACTAACGGAGGCTGGGCAATCGCCGTTAAGTCTTTTTCGATTTGGGGAAGGTCGTCGTCATCAATTTCTTCGGCATTCTTTACGATGATAGTTCGTTGATCTGCCATCATTGGCAGTTGAGAAATACTTTCCGATACTTTTTCCCAGGTGGTCTCTGATAAATCGAAAACTTCGTAATTAAAAATGTCTTCTGTATTTACTTGATAGGAATCAACGCAGAATTTGTAAGCTTGCTTTAATAAATAACTTTCATCGCCATATAAAAAAATGAAAGAGCTTTCCCGCGACTGAACTCGTTCATAAAATACATTTGCTTCGTAAACGGCCATTTAGAAGTTCTCGGTCATGCGGTTGTAGGCCTCGACAATTACTTGGCGGGCAAGAATTTGAATATTCGATCGGCGTGCGGATAAATTGTAAAGTGGGTTTACGGTGTTTAAGCCAGACAATGTTACCTGAGGCGAGGTGTATGTTGTTTCACTGGAGAAGATCCCGCTCCATAATACTTTTTTCGTCTCGCGCTGGATTAATTTTAATTCTGCTTCCACCACGATATTATACTCGGCCGCGATAACTGTTCCGGTTGGCAAGAAGGGAGCTGAATCTGACGTTCTCTTAGATCCCGGAGTATAAGTTAATCCGGTGATTGTGCCTTCGACGATGGCATCAGCGTATTCGGGATTTGTTACCCGGGCTCGTTTTGATTTTTGAAATTCTTCGCGCAAAGCATTGGTAAAATAAACTTCAATCCCAGTTTCCATGGTTTTATTTGTAAACTGCGGTAATGCGACTGAACTTACTCCGCCGGGAAGGGACCTCTCTGGAGAGCCAAAACGATAAGCACAACCCAAACACAAAGTGTTAAGGATGAGAAAAAAGCTGAGTAAGATTCCAGATATCGTAGGCTTCATTAAGGCTTCATGGTATGGGTTAAGTTATGTCTTCTTTTAAAGCACCACCACCAAAAAATTCTCTGCAAAATTCTGACTCTTTTGATAGTGAACTTGGCGGCCAGTATAGTTTGTTGGCCCCGGGCCCTGTCAACTTGCATCCCCGCGTGCGGGAGGTGTTATCAGAACCTATGATGCATCACCGGATTCCCGCATTTGATGCCATACTAGCAAGGGTTTTAAAGCGATTAAAAAACGTTTTTGCCACCGAAGAACGGGTTTACTTGCATACCTCAACGGGAACGGGCGGCATGGAGTCCTTGCTCGTAAATACTTTAAGCCGCGGTGACCGCGTTTTAGCCATTGTTTCGGGAAAATTTGGCGAGCGCTGGGCCGAAATGGCGCGAATCTTTGGTTGTGATGTCGAGGAAATAGCAGTTCCTTGGGGTGAAGCGGTTAATCCGCAAATAATTTCTGAAAAATTAATGCGCGGAAATTATAAAGCCGTTCTTTGCCAAGCCTGCGAAACCAGCACCGGAGTTTTTCATCCGATAAAAGAATTAGGAAATTTAGTGTCTGTTTATGAAGATACTTTATTTTTAGTGGATGGAATTACGGCCGTCGGCGCTTTTCCATTACCGATGGACGAGTGGCATATTGATGGACTTGTTGCCGGTTCTCAAAAAGCATTTATGCTGCCAACTGGTTTATCCATCGTTTCTTTTTCCCAAAAAGCACAAAAGTGTTTCGAGAAAGCAAATTTACCGCGATTTTATTTTGATATTCGCGCGGAACAAAAAGCCAATGCCAAGGGCGAAACATTTTTTAGTTCAAATGTTATTTTAGTAAAAGCCATGGATGTCGTTTTAGATTTATTTGAAGATAAAGGCATTCCTGCTTTGTATGCAGAGATTCATCGCCGTGCCGAGATGACCCGCGCTTTCGCACAGAAGCAGGGCATGGATCTGTTTGCAAAACGTCCAAGTGATTCTTTGACCGCGATCGTGTTACCCACTGGAGTTGACAGTCAAAAAGTCCGCGGGGAATTAGAGAAAAAAGATAATATCACTTTGATGGGCGGACAAGACCAGGCTAAGGGAAAAATTCTTCGAATCGGTCACATGGGTTACATTACCGATGTTGAAATGCTGAACCTATTTAAAAATCTGACTTTGCGAATTCAAGATGAAGGCGTGGCCTTGCCACTAAATCCAAATGAAATTGAAAAAGCCATGAAAAATTGGATAGGTGAGTACCGTGGCTAAAAAGATTTTAGTGACTCCACGTTTTGATTCATCGGCTTGGATTTTTTTAAAGTCCCAATCGAATCTAGAATTAAAAAAATTTCCAGAGTCAGGGGATCTACCTTGGGCTGATATTGGCCAAGCAAATGGATTAATAATTCGCTCGCAAATTCGCATTGACGAAAGTTTTTTAAAAATGGCCCCACAATTACAAGTTATTGTGACGGCAACAAGTGGGTTTGATCACATCGATCTAGAAGCGACTCAGCGATGGGGTATAACGGTCATGCACGCGCCCACGGCCCACGTTGAAAGTGTTGCGCAGTTAACGTGGAGTTTTATTTTAAATATGTCTTTAGGCATTTTAAGCCGTCACCAAAAAGTGAAAGCTGGTTTTTGGGAGCGGGAAGCGCAAGATGGTTTTGAATTACGCGGAAAAGCGCTGGGCATCGTGGGACTTGGCCGAATAGGCTCAAGGGTCGCAGAACTTGGAAAATTATGGGGCATGAAAGTGTATGCTTATGACCCCTATATCGAAGAAAGTGTTTTCCGCGAAACAAAAGTCGATCGAATGGGTTACGAAGAGCTATTAAAATCATCGGATGTTTTAACGTTCCACGTTCCACAATCCCAAGAAACAACTGGTATGTTAAGTCGTTCACATTTTGAATATATTAATCGTGGGATAGTTTTAGTTAATACCTCGCGAGGAAAAGTAATTAGCGAAGAAGGTTTAGTAGAAGCACTAGAACAAAAGTGGGTTCACGCCGCGGCTTTAGATGTTTTTGAAAAAGAACCTCTACCAAGAACTTCCAGACTTTTAAATTTACCGAATGTTATTTTAACTCCCCATGTAGGGTCGTGTACCGAGCAAGCGTTTCACAAGGCGTCTCAAGAAGCTGCGGATAAAATCGTAAGGTTCTTTTTAGATGGCGTCGGAACCGATACGTTGCCCCCTAAAGCCCTTTGGTACACGAATAAGCCTCCCTTTCTAAAACCTAATTAGGTTTCCCGGTTTGCGCCTCGCATCTTGGCTGAAAATCCTGTTCTCAAACTTGATCTTTGCTTTCTTCCAACGCATTCTACCGCTTTCTAATTTCGGAGCGTTTTTCGAAGGAGACTTCAGTGGCTGGTATAGTTGTAGTCGGTGCCCAATGGGGCGATGAGGGCAAAGGAAAGCTAGTCGATGTATTCGCAAAACATTCAGACATGGTGGTCAGATTCCAAGGCGGAGCAAACGCTGGACACACTTTAGTTGTCGACGGAATTAAAACTGTTCTTCACTTAATCCCATCTGGAATTCTTCATCAGGAAACAAAGTGCGCGATAACTTCCGGCGTTGTTATCGACGTCATGGGATTATTAGAAGAAATCAGAAAAGTAAAAGAAGCAGGATACTTAAAAGATCCAACTCAGTTATTAATTTCTGAAGGTGCAACTGTCATTCTACCAGTTCACAAGATGATTGATAGCGCCCGAGAAGCCGCATTGTTAGATGGAAAAATCGGAACCACCGGGAAAGGTATTGGACCTGCGTACGAGGACCGCGCGTCCCGCCGCGCTTTAGTATTTGCTGACCTTTACGAACCAGAAACTTTGACCGCAAAACTTGAACATTGTTTAAAAGAAAAAAACTTTTTATTAGAAAAAATGTACGGTCAAAAACCAATCGACATTCCAAGCTTAAAAGCGCAGTTGATGGTCGCAGCCGAAGAATTAGCTCCGCACAGATCTAAAGATGTTTCTAATATCGTTTACAAAACAATGAAGGCCGGCAAAAGAGTTATTTTCGAAGGTGCTCAAGGCACATTATTAGATTTATTCCACGGAACGTATCCATTCGTTACAAGTTCATCCACAGTTGCAGGATCATCATGCAGTGGAACCGGAATCGGACCGGGCTCAATTAAACATGTCATCGGCGTTTTTAAAGCGTACACGACAAGGGTAGGGGCGGGACCATTCCCATCTGAACTAAATGACGAAGTCGGCGAAAAGCTAAGAACCGAAGGCCGCGAATTCGGATCAACGACAGGAAGACCGCGCCGGACTGGCTGGCTTGACCTGGTTGCCTTAAAATATGCAATCCGAGTTAACGGAATTACAAACCTAGCGATGATGAAATTAGATATCCTAAGCACCCATGAAAAAATCGGCGTATGCGTAGGATACAAAAAAAATGGCGAGATCATCACAGACTACCCAAGCGTACTATCTGATATCCAAAACGTAGAACCAGTGATCGAGTGGCTACCGGGATGGCAGCAAGACATCAGCAAAATCATCCAGTTAAAGGATTTACCTAGAACGGCAACTCAATATATAGATTACGTTCATAAAGCAGTAGGAACACCAATCGACGTGATATCGGTAGGCCCAGGCCGCGAACAAACGATGTGGGTGAAGCCACTATTTAATACATAACCGTTTCCGATCCCGAGAGAACCTCTCTCGGGGAGGCGAAGTTAAGTAATGGGTTTTGCTTATT
>JAZKJI010000191.1:0-8335 GCA_040384405.1 Bdellovibrionota bacterium | reverse complement strand
CAAACCTTGGGTGTGCCGTTATTAGTTATCGAAGGCCCTTTAATGGAAGGAATGAAAGTCGTCGGACAACTTTTCGGCGAAGGTAAAATGTTTCTTCCCCAAGTTGTTAAAAGTGCGCGAGTCATGAAAAAAGCCGTCGCGTATCTTGAGCCCTTCATGGAAGAGCTTAAAAAACAGAAGGCCCAAAAAACCCAAGGCGTTGTCTTAATGGCAACGGTTAAGGGTGACGTTCATGATATCGGTAAAAATATTGTTTCTGTTGTTCTGTCTTGTAACGGGTACCGGGTCATTGATTTAGGTGTGATGGTTCCGACTCACCAAATTTTAGAAACTGCAAAAAAAGAAAATGTAAATATCATTGGGCTAAGCGGATTGATTACACCTTCCTTAGACGAAATGGTTTACGTCGCGCAGGAAATGGAAAAACAGAATTTTAAGGTTCCACTATTAATTGGTGGAGCTACGACCTCTAAAGTCCATACGGCCGTAAAAATTGACCAACACTACTCTAATCCTGTGGTTCACGTTTCCGATGCTTCGTTGGTTATCGAGGCGATTACAAACCTTTTGGGCGAAAAGAAACAGGATTTCGCTGCCATTAAAGAAGAAGCCAAAAAAATCCGCGAATCTTATTTGGCCAATCGACGGCCTGATGAGCTCCATTCTTTTGAAGAAGCCCGTAAAAGAAAAGCACAGTACGAATGGGATAAAGTCGACGTTGCCCAGCCTAATCGCACGGGTGTTTTTGATTTAAATCCGGATATTCAGGAAATCATAAAAACTATTGATTGGTCACCGTTCTTTTGGTCATGGCAATTGCGTGGAACTTATCCGAATATCTTAAAGAGTCCAAAGTACGGTGAACAAGCGACTAAAGTATTTGAAGAGGGCCAAGAGCTTTTAACCGAACTTGTTCGCGATAAAGTATTTGATCCCAAAGTTAGAATCGGAATTTTCCCGGCCAGTGGAAATAATGAAATGGTTGAACTGGGCGGAAATTTGGGAAAATTTCCGTTTCCACGCCAACAAAAAAAGAACATGAATCAAAAAGATATCTGTTACTGTTTAAGTGATTTTGTTGCTCCAGCAGATAGTGGGAAAAAAGATTTCTTGGGAACTTTTATCGTGACTGCCGGCAATGGTGTGGATAAGCGGGCTAAGGAATTTGAAAAAGAACACGATGATTATCGCTCTATTATGACGAAGGCACTTGGTGATCGTATTGCCGAGGCACTTGCTGAATGGGCTCATAAACAAGTTCGGATAATTTTTGGTTATGGCTTGACCGAAGATTTATCTTTGCAGGATATCATCGAAGAAAAATATCGTGGTATCAGACCTGCGCCTGGTTATCCAGCTTGCCCGGATCATCGTTCTAAATTTTTGATTTGGAAATTATTGAATCCTAAAAATGATTTAGGCGTTGATTTGACAGAGTCATTAGCTATGAATCCACCTTGTTCGGTCAGTGGATTTTATTTTAATCATCCGGATTCCAAATATTTTCACGTTGGAAACATCGATGCTGAACAGGTCAGAGTGCTTGCCGAGCAACAAGGTATTTCTGTCGACGACGTAAAATATTTTATGAGCAATACTAAATTAGATTAATTTGTAAGCACTCGGCCGATCCGGTAGGGCTAGCGTTATTCTTCACCATGCTACAAATAAACTTTGAATGAATTGCACTGCTCGCTTAATATACAGGTTAGGGAGGCAGCATGAGCGATTCACATAAACACGGACATTCTGAAGTACACGCAAGACAAGCCGAAGAAAAACGTATTTTTCGCGAAATGATTCCCTTCTTCTTTTACGCGCTAATTCCAATCGCAATCACTATTACGATTGCCATGGTTTTCGGAAATACTTCCCAATATTAATGATTTCACTGCTCCAAATTAAGGCTACAACCTAGCACAAGGTCGAGGTTTTGGCCGAGTTTGCATGCCCCTCCGTGGCCCCTATGTCATGATATTTACATATGAAACGAAGTGATTCAGAGCGCGGAAGCTTTAGACAAAATCTGATTCGAATATTTAGCCGTACTTTAATGACATCAGTCATTGTTATTACAGCTTTGGGTTCGTTGACCTGGGGATTCTGGGCGCTAGATCAGCGCGGATTTTTTAATCTTACTCAAATTGAAATATTGGTTGAAGAAATCCCTGCGCAAAAAGCAATGTTGCGTACTCAGGTCGCAGAGTTGCAAAAAAATATTGAGACCTTGCGTGGAATATCTCTATTTAAATTACCCCTGGCTGAAGTTTCAAATAAGTTACAGGCGCAAAATTGGATTGAAGAAAGCCAAGTTTCCCGTCGGTGGCCAGAAACTTTGCGGATTAACTTAAAGCCGTCAAAAATATATTTGTTACATATTTCAAATAAAGGATTTCGTCCCGTCATCGCCGATGGAAGCTTTTTAGCCGCCGTAAAGCCCTCTGAAGCGCCGGATGTGCCCCACTTGCGTGGTGCCGAGTTCGACACGGATCTCGAGCTTAGAAAGAGTGCAGTTGATATTATAAAAATGATTCCGGAACGGGGGAAGTTCGCACTGGGTGCGATTTCCGAGATCCATCACGACAGCAAAGAAGGATTCTGGGCAACGCTCATGGGATCCCAAACAAAAATCAAATTAGGCTACGAAAAGGTTTCATTGAAAAGTGCACGCATCAATCAGGTGCTCACATATTTGGATCAGCGGGGGTTGAACGCTCGCGTTATTGATGCTGATCTGTCTCAAAAAGTTCTTGTCAGGTTGCGTAAGGATCCCTAAGCTTTAGTCATACGACTTAAGATGAGTCGTGGGACTTTCAAGATAATTTGTTTGACGAAGCGCCCCGGGTTTCAAAACAGATTAGCGAATCGCTTAAAACCGGTTTGCAACATAATTGCCGACTGCGAAAGGCTTAGGGATGAGTACGCACAAGCTAGGCGTTCAAAAATCAAGGTCACCAAAAGGTCGAGTGTTTGCGGGACTCGACATAGGCTCGACAAAAGTTTCCTTTGTTATCGGGCAAATAAGTTCAGATGGCACTAACACACAATTAGAAATAGCAGGTTTAGGAATCGCACCTAACGCTGGTCTTCGCCAGGGCGTGGTCGTTAATATCGACACCACGACCGAAGCTATTCGCAAAGCAAAAGAAGAAGCCGAATTAATGGCAGGCTTTCAATGCAATGACGTGTGGGTTGGCGTATCTGGAAGCCACATCAAATCTTTTGATTCCAAGGGCATGGTTGCCATTAAAAATAAAGAAGTCGGAAAAAGTGATATCGAGCGCGTGATCGAAGCGGCAAAAGCCGTAGCGGTTCCCAGTGATCGACAAGTGATTCACGTGTTACCGCGTGAGTTCCGGGTTGATGAGCAAGATGGAATCACTGATCCGATCGGAATGTCAGGTATCAGATTAGAAGCAAACGTTCACATTGTGACGGCTGCTCATTCTGCATTGATGAATATTCAAAAATGTGTGGAAAAAGCCGGATGCCATATTCAAGAATTCGTTCTTGAACCATTGGCAGCGGCAAAAGCTGTTTTATCTAATGACGAAAAAAGCTTAGGTGTTTGCGTTGCTGATTTCGGCGGCGGATCTTGTCACTTAGCTTATTTCGTTAACGGAAGTGTCGCGCATACTTCATTGATTCCAGTGGGTGGCCAGCATTTTACTCATGACGTAGCAGTGGGACTTCGTACTCCGCAAGTTTCTGCTGAAACTTTAAAGAAAAAATATGGTTGCGCGATGTCGACAATGGTTTCTGATACAGAATCCATCGAAGTTGACGGGGTAGGCGGAAGAAATTCACGTCAAATTCCACGTAAAGATCTTGCTGATGTATTAGAAGCAAGAGCGGAAGAATTATTACAATTAATTTCCCATGACCTTAAGACCAGCGGCTTACTTCCTTTATTGGGAAGTGGGATCGTGATCACGGGTGGTGCAAGCTTGTTAACCGGGCTTGTTGAAATGGGAGAATTTATTTTTGATGTTCCTGTTCGCAGAGGAACACCAGTACAGCTTGGCGGACTTAAAGAAATAGTTCGTTCAGGTGAATTTGCGACTAGTGTTGGTTTATTAATGTGTGGCTACGAAAAACGCAAAGAAGCAGGAATGGGTATGATGCATTCACAGCACGAGATTGTGACTGACTCCATTGATGCCTTTGCCAAAAAGATCAAGAATTTATTCAACGATCTTTTTTGATTGGGGGGACAATGTTCGAATTAGAAGAAAATATTAATATCGGTGCGAGTATTAAAGTAATCGGAGTTGGTGGCGGCGGAAGTAATGCCGTAGCAACAATGATCGATGAAGGAATGGCGGGCGTAGAATTCGTCGTTGCAAACACTGATATCCAAGCTTTGAACTCAAATAAAGCGGCAACAAAAATACAACTTGGTTTAGACCTTACAAAAGGACTTGGCGCCGGAGCAAATCCAGATATTGGCCGTAGAGCTGCAATTGAATCTTACAATGAAATCGTTGATAAATTAGAAGGCGCTGACATGGTATTTGTCACTGCTGGTATGGGCGGGGGAACTGGAACGGGCGGAGCTCCGGTTGTTGCAAAAATTGCCCGTGAATTAGGTGCACTAACTATTGGTGTTGTTACTAAACCTTTCGTCTTCGAAGGAAAAAAACGTGGAAAGCACGCTGACGAAGGATTGCGCGAATTAAAAGAAAACGTTGATACGTTAATCGTAATTCCAAATCAAAAACTTTTAAGCATCGCGGGTGACCGTACTCCGTTATTGGATACTTTCAAAAAAGCAGATGAAGTTTTACTTCAAGCGGTAAAAGGAATTTCGGATCTGATCAATATCCGCGGTTTAATCAACTTGGATTTTGCTGATATCCGAACGGTGATGAAAGAAAAAGGGTTAGCAATCATGGGTACGGGCGTTGGCCGCGGTGAAAGCCGTGCGGTCGAAGCTGCGACGGCTGCGATTTCTTCTCCGTTATTAGAAAATATTAAAATTGATGGCGCGACTGGTATCATTATCAATGTTACTGGCGGCCCTGAAATGACTTTATATGAAGTAAACGAAGCTTCTACATTGATTACTGAAGCTGCGGATGAAAATGCGGAAATTATTTTCGGAGCAGTTATTGATCCGACGATTCCTGCAGACGAAATTCGCGTTACGGTTATTGCCACTGGTTTTGCTCATGAACTTGCAAAACAAATTGCGCAGCCAACGGTGATTGCAAAACCACAAATCGAACTTCCGTCAATTGCAGCGGTACAAAGTTCAGTGATGGAAATGCTTCAACAAAATATCCAAGAAATTTCTGCTTCAACGGCGCAAACTTTGGGACAAACTCATCAAGGTTACCAATCGTCACAGGCTTCGCAGAATAATCAATCCGGGCAGCAAGGGTATCAAGCTCCTCAGCAAGATACATCTTACCAAGCTCAGCAAGTTTATCCTCAGCAAACAAATTCCTACAATGGACCGCAAAATCCACAGCCAACGGGATTTAACGCTTCAAATCCGAATGCAAATTTTAACTCGGCGCCAGCTCCGGAAGTTCACTTTAATCTTCCAGAAGCTCCGATGATGGAAATGATGCCTGATC
Source organism: Bdellovibrionota bacterium (assembly GCA_040384405.1). Lineage (GTDB taxonomy): Bacteria > Bdellovibrionota > Bdellovibrionia > Bdellovibrionales > Bdellovibrionaceae > JAZKJI01. The sequence goes on along the minus strand of JAZKJI010000191.1, from coordinate 2,753 downwards.
AACTTCCTGCAGCAGCAATTCAACCGCCATCGACAGATTCAACGGCATCTGCCCGCGAAATGTTATTGGCTAAAGCCCGCGCATTTAAAGAGAACCAAGATCCTCGCCAACGTCCTAATAACCCAGAGCAACTGTCGATGGGTGTTGAAGGTGAAGGCAATGATCTGGAAGAGGCACGCCGCATGGCTCGCGAGATCTTAACTTCTCCGTTTCAGCAGCAAAATCTTGAAGTTCCAGCTTTCATCCGTAAAAAACAAAATCTAGATTTCAATAAATAGCACTGTTGTGATACGGTCGCCTGGTTGAAAGCTTATTTTTTATCCGATATTCATTTAAAATCAGTTAACGAGCGGAACGGGGAAATCCTGCTCCGCTTTTTTAATTCCCTGATTCAAGATCCCGATGTGACCCATCTGTTTTTACTGGGTGATATTTTTGATTTGTGGGTTTCCGGCGGCAAAGCTTTCGTTCGAAAATATGAAAAAGTGGTTGCCCCTTTATTTCATTTAGAAAAAAAGGGTGTGGAGATTATTTTTTTCGAGGGGAATCACGACCTACACATCGATCCTTATTGGGAAAAAGTTTTGGGCGCCCAAGTTTTTCAGGAAGCCCAGTATTTCCATCTTCAAGGATTGCAAATTCGCTTGGAACATGGGGATTTAATTAATCTAGAAGACAAAAATTATTTAAAACTGCGTAGCTTTTGGCGGAATCCAATTGTCGAGTTTATCGGGCATTTGTTGCCGGGCTTTGTGTGGATGAAGGTGGGTGATCTTTGGAGCCCGAAAAGCCGCAAGAAAAGCGCCGTCAGGCAGCGCGATAATAGCGAGCAAATCAGGCAAATGATCCGGTTTCATGCTTCCCGGGCCTATGCAGAAGCCCCTTTTGACGCTATTTTGACCGGGCATATGCATGTCAAAGATGACTATGTGTTTGAAGTCGAAGGTAAAAAGGTCCGCTCCATCAATTTGGGCAGTTGGTACCAAGAACCATGTGCATTATTATTAGAGAACTCCGAGTTCCGATTCGTCCCGTTGTCTTAATATAAGTTAGCCCGCGAATATTGCCTCTGTGCCTAAATTATGATTCTGTGGGGGCATGGAAATCACCGGAAATTCAATCACCATCGATAGTCTGTGGCAAACCGTTCACGGCAAAGATAAACTTACATTAAGTGCGTCAGCTCGTTCAGTAGTGACTACTTCGCGAAGCTATATAAATAAAAGATTACAGGCCGGCGAAGTCATGTACGGAGTTAATACGGGCTTTGGCGCGTTTAGCTCGGTGAGAATCTCTGACGAACAAATCCGCGAGCTTCAACAAAATTTAATCCGGTCTCATTCGGCAGGGGTGGGCGAGCCATTTTCAGTTGTTGAATCAAAAGCTATGATGATCTTACGGGCAAATGCTTTAGCTCGTGGTCACAGCGGGATTCGACCCGAAGTTATCGATAAAATTTTAGAGTTTTATAATAAAGAAATTATTCCCTATATTCCTTCGCAAGGCAGTGTCGGGGCCAGTGGTGATTTAGCTCCGTTATCTCATTTGGCGTTGGCTTTAATTGGTGAAGGTAGAGTATGGGACTTAACGACTGGTAAATCCAAACCGGCGGCTGAAGTTTTGAAATCAGTAGGTGTAGCACCTTTGATTTTGGAACATAAAGAAGGTTTATCTTTAATCAACGGCTGTCAGGTAATGACGGGCGTTGGGGCATTAGCTCTTTATGAAATGAAACGCCTTTCAAAACTTTTCGATGTTGCCGGGTGTTTAAGTTTAGAGGCCCTTCAGGGTTCAAGAAAAGCATTCGATGAATTAATTTCTGCGGTTAGACCTCATTCGGGTGAAATCAAAACCGCAACTAATTTAAGAAAATTCTTGGGACCGGAATCCGCAATTGCTAAGGGGCACGCTGATTGTGACAAGGTTCAGGATGCATATAGTTTGCGATGTATGCCCGCCGTTCATGGCGCTTATAAAAATACTTTAGCTTACGTTGCACAAGTAGTAGAGACCGAAAGTAATTCAAGCACCGATAATCCACTGGTGTTTGCAGAAGAAAATAAAATTTTATCTTGTGGGAATTTCCACGGGATGCCGGTTTCAATGGCCATGGATTTTGCGACGATTGCCTTAAGCTCGCTAGCTAACATTTCAAGTTGCCGAATTGCCCAGTTAATTAATCCAGCGACCAGTGGTCTGCCCGCATTTCTAACTCCGCAAGGTGGATTTAATTCCGGGCACATGATCGTACAAGTCGCGGCGGCAGCGCTTGTCAGCGAAAATAAAGTTTTAAGTCACCCGGCCAGTGTCGATAGTATTCCAACATCGGCAGACAAAGAAGATCACGTTAGTATGGGTTCGATTGCGGCCCGAAAATTGGCCAAAGTTTTATTGAATTGCAAAAATGTTTTAGCGATGGAGTTTTTGTCTGCGACTCAAGGACTTGATTTGTTACATCCGCTAAAGCCAGAGGGAAATATCGCAAACGTCCATACCTTAATCAGAAAACACGTTCCGTTTGCAAAACAAGACCGGATTTTTTCTGAAGATATTAACCGCATCGTCGAGTTAATAGATTCAGGCGAGTTATTAGCCACAGCGGAAAAAGGCGGAGAACTGTCATGGTAAGAACTGTTAAATCCCCAACCGGAACAAAATTACATTGCAAGGGATGGTTACAAGAAGCTGCCTACCGAATGCTGCAAAATAATTTGGACCCCGGAGTTGCCGAGCATCCGCAAGATTTAATTGTG
>JAZKJI010000190.1:0-6398 GCA_040384405.1 Bdellovibrionota bacterium | reverse complement strand
CTTCTTTATTTTCCCAACTTGATCCTTACCGTGCTGCCACCAACAACAAAGGTGTGCTTAACGGAATCGACCCGATTTTAATCGCAACTGGTAATGACTGGCGTGCGGTCGAAGCGGGTGTTCATGCTTATGCATCTCGAACGGGAACTTACAGCTCGATTACCAAATGGTATCGTGAAGGTAATAATTTAGTCGGAGTATTAGAAGCTCCGTTAATCGTAGGAACAGTCGGTGGCGTAACAACGCTTCATCCCGCGGCGGCAATGTCATTACGGATGATGGGTGTACAAAGTGCTAATGATCTTTCCCGTATCATCGCATCCGTGGGCCTTGTTCAAAACTTAGGTGCACTTCGAGCGCTGACAACAGTTGGAATCATCGAAGGCCACATGAAATTACATATAAAAAATCTCGCTCTGGGTGCTGGAGCAAAAGAATCTGAAATTCCTTGGGTTGCTAAAAAGCTCGAAGAGATATTGGTTCTTCGAAAAAGAATTTCATTAAGTAACGCGATCGAAGTATTAAAAGAGTTTCGCGCGACGAAAACGGCACCGGCTCCGCAACCTGCTCCTCCGGGGAATCCTTGATCCAATTATCTTGCCCGGGAAAAACTTTTCTTTGTGGCGAATACTCGGTGCTTGCCGGTGGTGAAGCACTAGTGGCGACAACCGAACCACGATTTCAAGTGGTTTCAAAAACTGCAAAAGCAAATCGAAATTTCTTTTCGCAACTATTGCTGGGCGATCGTATTCAACTGACTACTTTAAGTGAATTACATCCTGAATCGCCAGCCGGCCGGTGGATGGCGCAAAATCCGGCGGACTGGTCGGAATATCTATTTCTGGATCCTTACAATGGTCGCGGGGGCTTTGGCGCGTCCACGGCCCAATTTATTTTTGTTTACGTAATCTCGCGAATGAAAAAATACGGAACGACTGTTGATCTTAAAGAAATTCATCAAGCTTACTTATCTGTTTGCGATCAGACGGCGCCCCCAAGCGGAGTTGATTTGTTAGCGCAAGTTTCCGGCGGGCTCTCGGTCATTTCCCGCGGCCAATTGACCATAGAAACTAAGCCGTGGCCGTTTAAAGATTTGATTATGTATGTAGTGGCCACGGGAATTAAAGTTCCCACCCATCAGCATCTGCAAAAAGTTGATCGTGACGGCTTAATTGATTTATTACCTTTATCCGCACAAGTTACCCGGGCATTTAAAGCGGGTGACCGCCCGGCATTTATCCAAGGACTTAAGGATTGGTCTGCGGCTTTGCAAACCCACGGGTTCCTAGATTCTCAAGCTCAAGTATTAAGAACGGAAATGGAATCTTGGGAAGGGTTTGTGGTCGCTAAAGGTTGTGGGGCGATGGGGGCAGATACTGTCCTTGTGATTGTCGAAGAACCCTTTGCCGCAAAATTTGAAATGCATTTGGAAGGGCGATCTTTTTTTAAAATTAAAGATCAAGTTCCTGGACTGACTATCGAGACCCTCGGGCAATTGGAAGAACGAGACTTAGTATGAAGTTAGTCAGTAAACCTTCAAATATTGCCTTGATAAAATACATGGGTAAAATTGCGCCCCCTCCCGGAATGGAAGAAGCATTCGCTGCGGTTAAAAATCTTCCGACTAATTCTTCCTTTTCGTGGACGCTAGAAAGTTTAAGAACGTTTGTTGACTTAGAACAAGTTGGCGAGCCCGGTGAATTCCCAGATCAATGGCAACCTTTAAAAGCAGAATTCATTTTACCTTTCGAGATGAGTGACAAAGGTCGCAATCGTTATTTAAATTTTTGGAATAGTTTAAAAGAAGAATTTCAAATAAAAGGAAGTTTTCATTTGCGATCAGGAAATAATTTTCCTTCCGATTGCGGACTGGCTTCCAGTGCTTCCAGCTTTGCGGCCCTTACCCAAAGTGCGTATGAAGAGGGACGTCGACAAAATCCAAAACTTGAAAAATCCACTGAGGAATTAGCCGAGCTTTCCCGTCGTGGTTCCGGATCTTCCTGTCGTTCATTTATTACGCCTTGGTGTTTATGGAATGCCAAAGGCGTCGAGAAAGTTGAACTTCCTTATAAAAAATTAAGTCATTGGGCCGTTGTGATTTCTGATGCCAAAAAAGAAGTTTCTTCATCTGATGCTCACAAAATAGTTAGTACCAGTCTATTGTTCCAGAATCGTCCGCAGCGAGCTGAAGAACGTCTTCACCAATTATTGAAGTCATTGCAAGCAGGAGCGTGGGGCGACGCCTACGAGCACGTGTGGGAAGAGTTTATGGACATGCACGAACTGTTTCATACTTCGAAACCCGCATTTTCCTATATTAACCGCGATGCCTCTAAAGCTTTGGAAAAAATAAAAGATATTTGGAAACTTAAAAAAGATTCTCCGCTCGTTACAATGGATGCAGGTCCTAACATTCATCTGATGTTTCATGAAGAACAGCGTAAATTAGAAGATGTGATGATGAGTGATCTACAGCGCGACTTTAAGTGTATCGCTTCAAAGGACTTCCATGTTTAGAACTCGCGCCTACGGGAAATGGATATTGGCCGGCGAACACAGCGTATTACGTGGAACGCCTGCTATCGTGTTTCCACTTTTCTCGCGCTGGTTGGAATTTGATTTTATGCCAAAAGCGGGTTCTGAACTGCAACTGGAAATTGAAGAGGGCTTTGGCGATGAATTCAGACTTTTATTTTGGTCAGTGTTTCAGAAAGCCTGTCAAAGTTTAGGAGTAGGGCCGACTCATTTTCATGGCCAGATTAGGCTGCGGAGCAATTTACAAATCGGTGCGGGCCAAGGAGCTTCGGCCTCTTTGTGTATAGCTTGCGCTCGATGGTTTCATGCTCAAAATTTAATTACTCAATCTGAAATTGTTCCCTTCGCCCGAAAAATGGAAAATATTTTTCACGGCGAAAGCAGTGGCGTTGATGTTTCCGTCGTTCAAGCCGAAAAGCCTTTGCATTACGAACGCGACGGAAAAATGTATCCGCTGGAAATAAAATGGCAGCCAAAATTTTATTTGAGTTACTCTGGTAAAAAAGGAATGACCTACGAGTGCGTGCAGAAAGTTAAAAACTTACTGTCAACTTTGCCTGATGTGGGCCAGGCATTGGATGAAAAAATGCGGGTAGCTTCGTTACTTTGTGAACAGGGATTGTTATCAGACGAGCGCGACGGTTTTGAAATGCTTAAAGAGGGAGTTGATAAAGCGAAGGCTTGTTTTAACTCTTGGGATTTAATTACTCCTGAAATGCATCAATTGATGGAGACTTTAAATAGTGCTGGTGCACAGGCCTGTAAACCGACCGGTTCGGGTGGTGGGGGCTTTATTCTTTCTTTGTGGAAAGAAACGCCACCTGCGAATTTAACTTTGATACCTTGTTTTGTTTAGTTAAGGAGATAACTATGCTCGAAGAAGCACCGAAAAGTAGCCGCCGGGGAGTTTTACTATTTGTTGGTGCAGTCGCTGCATTTTTTCTCGTTACTGGTGCGATGGCTTACTACTTCATCGCTCAGATTTCTTTAAACAATCAGCCCTAATGCTTAACTATTTTTGATTTTTAGTTTTATAAACGTAAAGCGCAACCGATGCCGCGACCGTTGCGTTTAATGATTCCACACCTTGAGTAGGGATCGCAATCGAGTGGGCATGATCAAAATTCAATCCGGGGCCTTCTTCGCCAACCACTAAACGAAAATTCGGCGGACACACGAACTTATCTAAGGGTGTACCAGTCATATCTAACGCATAAGAATTTTGCGTATCATAAGTCCTTAAGGAGCGTCCACGATACAATGGTGCTTTCACGACGGCACCTGCTGACCCCTTAATACATCGAGGGTGGTAGGGATGACAGGCCTCTTCAGTTAAAATAATTTTCTTTGATCCAAAAGCAACGGCACTTCTGATCAATGCGCCTAAATTATTTGGATCACCCAGTGGGGTCACCACCTCGAGGCCTTCAACCTCAAGTTCTGGTTGGTGTTCGGGGATTTCCGGAAGTGCCACTACTAAAATATTATAGTGAGTTCCCACTTCATCCAGGTCGTTAAACAATTCGGTGTCTAGAATTAACTGCTCTGATTTTGTAACGGGAAAAAGTTTTTCGGTACGGACTTCGCCCAAAATTTCCATCGAGGGATTAACCAGAAATTCTTGAATGATTTTTTCACCCATTAATAAAAAACGCTGTTGTCTTTTAATTCCGCGACTGGAAAACAGGGCTTTTAAATCTTTGAAATCAGCATTGCTGGCTGAACTTAATTTTTTCATTCGTCATCATCCGGCAGGGGAAGGGCTTTTATTTTTTCAAATACGACCAAGCGCCTTGCTTGAGTTGTTTTTGGAAGCTCGTAAGCGACGTCTTGAACAAGTTTGAAATATTCTTTCCACTCGGCCTTTGCGGATTTAATTTCCGGGTCAACGCCGGGCCCTTTCATCAAATAAACTTTGCCGCCCACTTGCAAACATTGAGAAACATTTTTTAAGGTATTCGAAACTTCTTCGACCGCGCGGGTGATAACACCATTAACCGGATATACAAAAGTTTGGTCGATGTTTCGTCCGATAATATCTAATTCTTTTAATTCTAACTTTTCCCGGACGACTTTTAGAAACTCGACCCTCTTTTGAACACCTTCGGCCAAAATAATTTTATCTTGGGGAAATAATATTTTTAAAGGTATTCCCGGAAAACCGGGTCCAGTTCCCATATCCAACAACGGAAACTTTAATTCCGTAATCTGCTTAACAACCAGGCAATCGATAAAATGTTTAATTGCGATGTCCCGAAAATTTACCAGGCGGGTAAAATTATGAACCTTTTGGTTCTCCATCAGGATGACATAAAACTGGCAAAGCTGTTTTCTTTGCTCGTGAGTGATCCAATTCATGTCGTGATTGCGGAAAATATCGTACAGTCGGTCATTAGCTTCTTCGACAGAGAAAATATCCGTCGGTTTTTTGTGTCCACCGGTCTGCTGCTGACGCTGCGATAAAGTCGTGCGCCGAGTGTAGGGAGATTCGTTGGATTTATTCTTATGAGCCATGATTTATCTTTACCAGCATCACAGCGCATTATTGTTTAAGCGAGTGAAGCAAATGTTGAAAATGGTTGAAGATTTAGGGATATTTCTTCTATGTCTACAAGTCAACTCGATTTGCTCCGTACCCTTCAAGCCGATGCCGAGAAGCGCTTCCAAGAAGCGACCTCTACGCAAGATTTATACAACTGGAAAGTCCATTACCTGGGTAAAACCGGCGAGATCACCAATATCATGAAAAAAATGGGCGAACTTCCAAAAGAAGAGCGGCCTGATTTTGGTAAAAAAGTAAACGAAGTAAAGGTCGCCCTCGAGCAATCCTACGAAAAAGCAGAAGCGGGCCTTAAAGGATCAGAGTTAAAAGCTCGATTGGAAAAAGAAACCATCGACCTGACATTACCCGGAGTTTTACGAAACCGCGGTACGCTTCATCCGGTTACTCGCGTGACCGAAGAAATCGTCGATATTATGGCCCGGCTTGGATATAGCCTTCGCATCGGTCCATTGATTGAAAAAGATTATTATAATTTTGAAGCTTTAAATATTCCGGCGGATCACCCCGCGCGGGAAATGCAGGATACGTTTTTTATCGATAAAACAAATGTTTTACGAACCCATACTTCACCCATCCAAATTCATACTTTGGAAAGTGAAGAGCTGCCTTTACGTATCGTGGGAACGGGTGCCGTGTTCCGCGTTGATAGCGATATTTCCCACTTACCGCATTTTCATCAAATTGAAGGAATGTGTGTCGATAAAAAAATATCGATGGCCGATCTTAAAGGCACGATCAGTTTTTTCGTTCGCGAATATTTTGGTGCCGATTTAAAAATTCGTTTCCGTCCCAGCTTTTTTCCATTTACCGAGCCATCTGCGGAGGTGGACTGCCAGTGCCCAATTTGTGTCGGCAAAGGCTGCTCGATGTGCAAACAGTCGGGTTGGATTGAAATCGGTGGTTCCGGATTAATTAACCCCCGCGTTTTACAAATGGCCAAAGTGAAATATCCAGAGTGGCAAGGTTTTGCTTTTGGATTCGGTATCGAGCGCATGGCAATTATTAAATACGGAGTCGATGATATCCGTCTGTTTCCGGAAAATGATGTTCGCTTCCTAGGACAGTTTGATTTATGAAAATAAGTTTACAGTGGATTAATGAATTCGTCGACGTGTCTCAGTATTTGGAAAATCCAGAGCCTCTTTCTGCACTGTTAACTGGTGCGGGTCTTGAAGTTGAAGAAATGCAAAATCTGAAAGCTCGTTACAATCACGTGGTGGTCGGGCAAATTCTGGAAAAAGAAATGCATCCCCAAGCAGACAAATTAACACTTTGCCAAGTTGCTATCGGTAAAGGTGAA
>JAZKJI010000189.1:7968-12843 GCA_040384405.1 Bdellovibrionota bacterium | reverse complement strand
AATGAGTATAGTGAGTAACACCTTTAGACATTGCCCACTCTTTAACTGTTTTTGCGACGACGTCAGCAACGTCGGATTCTAGTTTTTTACCAATCTGTATACTGGCAATTAATTTATTGAAAATTGCTTTAGGAAGTTTTTCTTCCATTTTTGTAAAATCAAAAACACTCTGCCCGAAAAAGTCAGAAATTTTCTGTCTTTTTCCAGCCTCGTCCCGTGGGGGATCAAATCTTTTTGGGGTTCGGTTGTTGATTTCTGAAATCGCATGAAAACGCATTGAACCGGCCGTGGAAGAACTCCACCCGCCTCCGGAAGTACCAGACATCTTATTCTCCTTTTTTAAATGGGCCGGACACCATGCCGAACCCTTACCCAGAAGCGTACCAAAACACCCCGGCAAAAAACAAGAGGGGGCACAAAAAATTTTCTCGCGTCATGACTTAAGAATCTCTTAAGCCCATAAAACGAATTGGACAAAAAAAGAGGTAAGAATTTCTTCTTACCTCTCGCTTTGGAGTTCAGGCTTTCGCCATCGTCCATAAAATTTAAGTTAAAAGTCTAGCGTTGGCCACCTTTTGGGCTAGAGCTAGATGGACTTGATTTCCCAGGTGATTGTTGTTGCTGGCTTTGTCCTTTTTGAGAAGATGTTGATGGCATATCATCATCTTGATCAGAACCAGCTTGGTATCCTTTGCCTGAAGTTTGTGAGCCTTGCTGAGCGTTTTGTTTTTGCTGATTTTGCTGTCCCGCTTGTTTTTGATTTCCTGTATTTTGATTTTGTTGTCCCATAAAAGTATCCTCCGTTGTGTGGTTAGTGAGTGGGACTTTGTTGTCCCGACGAAGTAAGTGAATTGCAATCGTAGGACCAATGACAAACTCTAATCAGTTCCAGTTGAAAGCGCCGATACTAAAAATTCGGGGTAAGGCCCCCCGAAAATAATTCAACAGTTGCAAAGTGACCCGCTCATGACACGCTTCTTAAAAAAAAATTTGCTGATTGTAATATTATATTCAAATGTCGGCATCGATCCTGCATTGGCTAACTGCGGGTAATGATTCCCAAGGGAGGTTTTATGTTACACTTACAAAAGAAACTCAAAGAACAAGAAGGTAAACTTGGTTGGATTGCGCTTTGGGCATTGGGCATCCCAGTACCCGTTTTAGCAGTTCTATTCCTACTGCGCGGCTGCACATAGTATAGAGAGTTACTTGGGCTTACGTTGTCGTACCGACAGCGTAAGCTCGAAAGTTGCGATCTTTTCTTCACCAGCTAAAGAAGCTCCTGCTGCGGGCGCCACTTTTGGAACAATTGCGTAAGCCCTCATCGTGCGATTAATTCTTTCTGTCGATGTTGATGCTTCAGCAATTTGCTTCACCACTGTTTCAACTTCTTCACAAATAAAATAGACATCATCTTCTGCGCGTCTTAAAAAATCGGCTTTATAGTCTTTGAATAAAAAATCGATACGGTGTCCGCTTTCGCGAATTTTTATAACTGCAACCATTGCAATACATAGCTCGGCACCAATATTTAAGGCTCCGAAATACATCGCCCCTAAATGATTTTTTGTTGCCCTTCGCAAAGGCAAACGCAAAATCGTGCGCTGATTTGAACATTCAATCACCGATGGCCAACAAAATCGAACCAACGGAATGTAAACAAGTCCGTATAATCGCAAGAACCATGTAATTTTCCAAGCCGGAATCGGAGTCGGCGCTGCAGTAGGCATTAAACCTCCAAATTGTTATATACAAATGCTGGCATGAATTCGGTTTTTGTACCATCCTAGTTTCATGTCAAAAATAAACACAGAGCTTACGCGTTTAATGAACTGCGATTTACCTTTAATCGGCGCACCTATGTTTTTAGTTTCTAATACAGATATGGTCGTTGCCGTTTCAGAAGCCGGCGGAATAGGTACTATGCCGACACTTAATTACCGCCCGGTGGAAAAGTATGTGGAAGCTCTAAAAAATATTAAAAGTCGAACGAAGAAACCCATTGGCGTAAATATCATTGTTAACAAAAGTAATAATCGAAGAGCTGAAGACTTAAAGCATGCCCTTGATAACGGAGTTGAACTATTCATTACTTCCCTAGGCCATCCCGGGGAAGTTATTAAAGCGGCCCACGCAAATGGTGCAAAAGTATTTTGTGACGTAACCAATTTAGAGCATGGTTTAAAAGTTCAGGACCTGGGTGCTGACGGAGTTATTGCGGTGGGAAGTGGTGCTGGCGGACACGCGGGACCCATCAGTCCCACAGTTCTGATCCCCTGGCTTAAAAAAGAATTAAAGATCCCTATTATCGCAGCCGGAGGTGTCGCTGACGGAGCCGGAATGGCAGCCATGCTTTTATTAGGCGCTGCAGGCGTCAGCGTCGGAACACGTTTTATAGCGTGTAAAGAAGCCCAGATTGATCAAGCTTATAAAAATGCGATCGTGAACAGCACGCCAGAGGATATCGTGATGACAACGCGAATTTCCGGGACGCCGGCCGCCGTCATCAATACTCCTTACATAGAAAAAATTGGCCGAGACTTACCTTGGTATTTAGTCGCTTTAAAAAATAATCGCTTCACCAAAAAGTATACGGTTCCATTGATTCATTTATTAGGAATGAAAGCCCTGGAAAAAGCCGCGGGCACCACGACATGGAAAGAAGTGTGGAGTGCGGGGCAAAGCGTGGGACTTATTAACGAAATTTTATCTTGCGAAGATATTGTTAAGGGATTTGTTAAAGAATATGAGACTGCGGTCAGCAGGATGCCGATTGTTGGATAAAAAAAGGGCTGATCTTTCGACCAACCCTTATGAAATTCATTTTATAACTAACAATTACTTTTTAGAATCCCACGCTGCGATTTTTTGACTGATGATTTCTAGAAGTTGATTTTTCCTTTCAACTTTAGCAGCGAAAGAAGCTGGACCATTTCCTAATGAAGTTTCAGTAACTTCGTCAAAAGTAACGCTTGCTGCTTTTTTCTGAAGCTTCTTCCACATTGCTGGAACATCAGCTGGATTAAACGCGTAAGAAAAATCAAAAGACTTAGAGTCTGTATCTACTGCATTTACATAGTATTGGATTTCAAAAGTTGCCGGAGCTTTTAACTTTTCTGTAAAAGGCGTTTTTCCAATTACATCAAGCTTTTCCATTTCAACGATACCCTTTTCAGTTTGACCATTTTCTTCGAACTTCTCTGGCAACAAAGAACTCTCTAACAAAATGTCTTTAATGAACTGAGCGCGGAACGCTAAAAATGCATAAGCCGTATTTTTATAACGACCTGATCCGTCTTCGCCATTTCCATAGATATGTTTTTGGATAATAGTTTGAACCATTGGCTCAGGCGTAAAGCCCGCAATGATTTGGATGATCGCAACTTTAGCCATCTTTTCGCGAAATACTTCTTCTGCCTCCGCTTTTGACCAAGCGGCTTCACTGTCAGTCCACATGTCATAACCCTTATTGATTTTTGACTCGCGGATATCTTTTAACAGAACGAATGTAAGCTTCATTAGTTCTTCGTCGTTTGCAACTTTCGCAAACATCTCGCCGTATGGCATAAGTTGGATTGGCACCGGAGTTAAAATTTCCCAGTTAGCTTTATCCATCATCGCTGCATAAGGAACGCCCAACTGTTGATCGCGAACACCATTTGCAACATTACCAGTAGATGCTTCCATACCGGACATTTTTTCGTTCATCCCTTTAAGAGTTTCAGGAAGATCAATGAGTGCATTAATCTTTCCGCATCCCGCTAAAAGTGTAATCGCTAGTAAACCTACAAATACGTTTTTCAAAGAATTAAGGTGAAGCATGCTTCCTCCGGTTAAAGTTTAATTACTGAGCTAAAATTTGGTTTTTGCAGTCGCCAAGTTCAGCGTCAGCTGGAGTACCTAACCAGATAGATAATACTTTTAATCCCAGACCTTCGTTACCGGCTACTTTAGTAACTTTGCCAGCAGTGTCTTCATACACAAGAGTTTCGCTACCTTGATTTTTCTGGATCAGGATGGTCATAGTTTTCTTTGATTCAGCTTCGCCACCGTTTGCAACTGCAGCTAAAAATGCTTTTACGTCTGCCGCATTGGTATCGATATTATTTGCTACTAAAGCATCAAGAAAAGAAGTCTGTACTTTTTCTGCTTCAACCGCGCGAAGGAAAGTTAACTGAACTGCCGCTACTTGGCTTAATGCTGCAGTTTTTGCCGCTGCATCTGCCGTGCGAACAAAGGACTCTGGAGAGCTCAAAAATACTTGAGCAACGTAAACGTTAGCTTTCATAGCTAAAACTTTTTTCTTACGAAGTCCCGCTCCAACCATTTCCATTTTTGTAGTTTGGTAAGTACCAGCTGTAGAAAGAGTTACGTTTTCGATTTTTTTAGCACCCAGCTCGTTCGTAATTATAGAGGCTTGAGCAAAAGACGCGACTAAAAGGCTTGTTAAAAGAGCGGCGATTTTCATGGATTCTCCTGTTTGTTTTTGATGGCGCAATCTAACCGAAACTCGCATTTTTGACAAGATGCATAGGATTTCGAGTAAGCAGGAAAGGCCCCTGTAAATCTTGCATAAAAAAAGGCCCGGGAATTAACCCAGGCCTTGTTCCTAAAGTCTAAACAAATACTAGTAGCTTACTAGTATACGCCAGGACGTGGAGTAGAACTTGTTGTTCCTACATGTTTAACATGTGCAGATGAGTCACCAACTTCTGTCGTTGAAGAAACATCATGCGCACCTGTGCGCTCTAAAAGATTTTTAGCTTTTTGTTTCCAATCACTGTCATCACAATGAACAGAAAGCAAAATACCGCCATCTTTTACATAAGTTTCATAGCGTTTAGCTTCGTACTCTGGAATTCCCATTCCGATTAA
>JAZKJI010000189.1:0-7958 GCA_040384405.1 Bdellovibrionota bacterium | reverse complement strand
ACCGGCAAGAGCTGCCATAATTGGACCAGCTGCTACGAAAGGTCCCACACCTGGAATTGCCAAGGCACCGATGCCTACAAGCCATCCAAGAGTTCCACCGATTACAGCACCAGTTCCTGCGCCAGTTGCAGCACCTTCTGGAGCTTTAGTATCTTTCTCGTGCGCGAAGTTTTGTGCAGATTTTGGATCTGGCATCAATACAGAGATGTCAGAGTGACGGAAGTTTTCGAACTTCAATTGGTCTACTGCTGCTTCTACCGCTGAGCGAGAATCGTAAATCCCGTATACGACGATATTGTTTGGTTTATTTTCCATAAGTCCTCCTTAGTTGTTTTTGGGTCGTTAAAATTATTTTGTTACTACATCAATTTGATTAACTACATTTCCCGCGCCAGCAACACTCGAAGCGATTTGTTCGATTTGTTGTTTTTCACCTGCGGTACGAACTGGTCCTTTAAGAACAACACGGCCACCATTTGCGATGATTTTAATGTTTTGTCCGTAAGTAGAAAGACCTTTAGTATCGGCGATGTTTTGGCGAATCTTACGAGTTAGCTCCACATCAGATTCATTGTTGGACTGAACATCCGCAACTTTGGCGTTGTCCACGCGATCACGTTGATTGATTTTAGAGTTATCAGCTTTAACTCCTTTATTATCATTTCTGTCTTTATAATTTCTTGAATCTTTATTGTACCGAGTTTCTTTATTGTTAGTTGTGCTGTTTTCAGTCGTTGTGACCGCTGCACCACCATCAGTGTTTGGACTTCCGATCATGCCTCGTGAATCTGTATTCACTGATCCAGTGGTATTTCCACCAGTGGTAGAACCAGATGCATTATAACCCGGAGCTGCCGCATTTCTATTGTGGGCAGAGTTTGCATCGTAAGTGTGATCAACTGCACCTGCTGATCCTGCTGCGCCGACCGCACCAGTAGTTTCTTGCCTAGTTGTAGTTTGAGTGCGTACTGCTTTTTTATTTTTCACATTTGTTGAAGCAGCTGCATTTCCTTGAACATCATCCGGACCTTTTGGATATCCTTCACCCGTTCCAGTTCCAGTTGCTGCGCCCGGGCCCGATCCACCTACGCTCGTATTAGTGGTTTTCTCCCCCGCTGCACCGAAAGCTACGGATCCGATGATCGTCGCTGCTAGTATCAATTTCTTTTTCATGTTATCTCCTTTTGTCTATTTTGGTTTTTCAACCGTTAAAAATTAAATCTAGGGCTCTTCCCATCGACCGCTAAAAATTATTTTGATGGTGACGTTACGTTGATTTGCTTCGGCTCGGAAATACCCGGGAAAACGTTTTTCATTTTACCATTCGGGCGCATTCGATCAGATTTGATTTGCTCGACTTCGATCGAACGATTTTTTTCGATAGACTCGATTAGCGCGCGGATCACGCGAACATCCGCTAAACCTTCTTCTACCCCGGGTTCAATAACGCGATTTTTTAAAATTGCTTCAGAGAAATAGACGATTTCCGGTGCGAACTGATCGTTCTTGGAAAATTTGGTTACTTTTTCCGGCCCGTCTTCCATTTTGACAACTAACTTACGCGGGGTCGCGTACTCATAAGCTTTTTCCAATTGAAGTGAACCCTTAGTTCCGTAAACTTTATAATCTGCCGTGCTTGCGCATCCAAAGCTGCAGGTAAAAGTTGCTACTTTTTCATTCGGGAAACGAAGTACGGCTGAAACCATTTCTTCGACTTCATTAAATTTTTCGCTGCGACCTTGTGATTCATAGGCGAAAACTTCAATGGGCTCTTGCTGGAAAATGGATCGTGCTGCATTGATGCAATAAATTCCAATATCCCAAAGCGGCCCGCCACCTTTAGCTTTTTGCAGGCGAATATTATCCGGGTCTTTTATTAAGTAGGAAAAATCAGAACTAAAGTGTCGAAGATTTCCTAACTTGCCCGATTTGCATATATCTATCGCTTTTAAATTTGAAGGCTCAAAATGTAATCGATAAGCCGTCATTAATTTTGCTCGGCCTTTATCAGCCGCCGCTTTCATTTCAGCGACTTCTTCTTCTGTAAGTGCCAAAGGTTTTTCACATAATACGTGAATACCGGCTTTCAAAGCCTCTACTGTAAAGTCGACGTGCAAATTATTTGGTAAACAGATGTACAATGCATCCACCACATCATCAGTTAATAATTCACCGAAGTTTTCGTAATCATAGACATGTTTAACTTTGTATTTGGCAGAAAGTTGTTTTGCTTTTTTAGGATCATGGGTCACTAGCGCGGTAAGAACAGAGTTTTTGCTAGCGTGTTTGAATGCTGGCAGCACGGCAGTCTGCGCTATATGTCCTAGTCCCACGACACCATAGCGAATTTTCTTTTGAACATTTTTTGGAGTTTTACGTTTACTTGCTTCAGATTTGCTCTTTTGACTTTTTGCAGCGGCCATTTGCCTGTCCTTCCGCGCAAGGAAAGTTCCCCACGACATCGGGGGTAATTGCAAAGCAGGGACCTACATATAGATAGGAAGTCTTTAACGGTATTTAAATTGTGTTACAGCTGAACGAAAATGACAGGTCAATTTTCCCCGTTGTAAGGAAAAATTGAACTGATAAAAAATTAAGCAGAAATAGAATTTAGTTTAGAGCGGCTTCTTCAACTTTTGGAACTTTAGTTTTCATTAATTTTAAAACGTCATACCAAGTCTGTCCCGGATCTTTCCAAAACTCTAAAGCGGTTTGACCCCAAATGTCGACTTGGCCGGGGTGATTCGGATAACAATATGTCTGATTTGGAAAGTTAGTTAAGTTACCGCTGGTCACGCAACCATCAAAACTATTTGAAGTAACAATTAACTTATCGTATTTTTGATAACCAGCCAGAGTCATATTGATATTGAAATTAGGGTCGTCGATTGCCGAGTCCACATACCACAATTCATTAAAATAATCTTTTCGGGTCATCTGGCTAACATCGATGTCGCCATCACCTTCGGCATAAATTTTAACAAAACCCTTTTCAGGATTTACGGAATGGATCGTTACTTGGGCTGCCTGAATTGTATAACCAACACAGTACTGGTATTTCACTAACACTTTTGAATTTCGGAAAATACATGCTGGAAATTTTCCGCTGGCGCTGTAGCTGGGAATATATTTTCCAACGTAAGTCAGTTCTTCGGACAAAAGATCCTTTAGACCTTCGTTCGGAGTATAAAGGCCCCAACTTTTTGAAAGCGTCAGTGATGTTACCGTGAACAACAAAAAGCTAATTGGTAATTTGAAAAGTTTCATACACACCCCTCAGCCTCATTATTTCAATTATTACGCCACCGTGGGAAGTCATCCCTATTGGTCCAGTTCAAAAATGGACCTGGCTTTAGGTCCTGAAACTAGCGCTAGGTGGGGCTTTCAGGTATGTGATCACGAGGAGAAAAGTCCGCGCGCGAGGCGCAGATCCGCTGAAAAATTATTTGCGAAGATAATCCAGTTTTTCAAAAGCTGAAACAAATCGGGACTCATCGGCATAAACGTGGGCAGAAAGTCTGAGAACAAAACTTCCACGCCAAGGCGACATGGTGATCTGAAGTCCCGTTTTATTTAAGACGCTATTTAAAGTGTCCAAAGGTTTTGCGGCGTACTCGGGTTTTACTTCCAACGCCAAAAGCGGTGATTTTAAAGAATCCAACTTAGGAGAAACAATTGACCATTTATTTTCGGTGGCTACGGCTTCCAGATTTTTACGAAGATGCTGAAGCTGAGCGTGAATTTTATCAACGCCTTGAATTTCCCACCACTCGATTAAATCCTTAAGAACAAAGAATGTAGGAAAGCTCAGACAATTGGACATTAACATTTTGCTGGCAAACCTATTTCCATTACCGAATGGAACAAATGGAGGAGGTGTTTCAAACGTTGTCCAACCTGCCTGAATAACTTCAAGTTGATCTTGAAAACCCGCGGGCACCCAACCAAATCCCGTTCCCTTGGGACCCAACATCCACTTATGAAGATTTCCCCCGTAAAACTGAATTCCTTCAAATTTACTGAAGTCTACTTTGAATGCGCCGGCACCATGAGCTCCGTCAACGGCGAAAATAATTCCACGTTCCTTTAATTTTTTTCCCAGTTTTTCGATCGGAATTCGTAAGCCAGCACCGGTCATCACATGACTAAGCATAAGTAACTTAACACTGCTGGGTAGTTGCGACAGAATACTGTCTATAAGCGCGTCTTCTGACTCGATAGTATTTTCATTGGGAATTGCAACGGTAATAAGTTTTCTATTTTCTTTTTGGCAGCGAAACCGGCAAATATTTGTGATCGCACCATATTCAAGGTCAGTTGTTGCGATATCTCCCGCCGGAAGCTTTACCCCTAAGATAAAATCATTCATCGCACCGGTTACATTATGACGAAAAAAGAAATCTTCCGGCTTAGCTCCAAGAAATGGTGCTACCTTTTTTTGAACATCCCACAATCTTCCCCAACCTGCGAATAGATTTGCCGTCGGATTCTTTTCGTAATCGTAGAGCTCTTGAACGTGGGCTTTCATTATTGATTTAGGAACTAGGGAAAGAGTACCCGTATTCAGGTACTCCACTTCTGGATTTAATTCGAATTCGTTTTTCATTTTTCTATCATGACCTTGAACCGGAAAAGGAATCAAGTTTTGATTAGAATGGCTTTAGTGCGACGCCTTGATTTCCATTAACCATAACGGATTTGATACCGCCATTTTTAGAGAAAATATCAAACCAAAGGGTCAATTGGACTTTTGCAATTGGCGTATTTGCATAGCTAACAACCCAACGACCCTGAACTTGAGTTAACCGGACCGTAAAAGTGCTGTAACGACGTTTTTTCATGTCAGTCAGGCAAATGATATTGATATCTCCACCCGCTTGAAGGTTATG
The DNA here is from genome assembly GCA_040384405.1 of Bdellovibrionota bacterium. Taxonomy (GTDB): domain Bacteria; phylum Bdellovibrionota; class Bdellovibrionia; order Bdellovibrionales; family Bdellovibrionaceae; genus JAZKJI01. The sequence continues at coordinate 3,069 of JAZKJI010000189.1, read as the reverse complement.
CACTTGTGATGACAGAGCAATTGAAGGTTGGCCTTCGATTTCCTGGATCGTGTTATTTACATATAAATGATGCACGGGACGAACTCGTAATTGAGCGCGATTATAATCGTCTGGTTTTTTATATTCGAAAAGAAACGCCAGTGGCGTATTTTTTTCGTCTACGATCAAATAAATCGATGCATCCAAATTAGGAACCAGATTATTTTTAATACTAAATTGAGGGATCAATGAATTTTGCTTCTTTAAAATAGCAATATTTGATTCTTGAGTATTGATGAATGCGCCCTTACGTGGATCGCCTGACATCAACCGGCCAGTATTATCAAATCGTGAATTAAAACTATCCACTACTTGGTCCACCATTGATCGCGCAACACTTGGAACCTGAGTTACAAGTCTGCGATATCTACTTAAAGGCGTCGCCGCTGGAGTTAAAGTTTTTGAAACTAAAATTGGTAATGGCTGGGCTGGTACGGCCACGGGTACCGTGATCGGTTCTGGCGCCGGAGTGACAACAGTCGGTGCGGCTGGTTTAGGAGCAACCGGTGGATTGACCACGGGTGCCGCTGCATTGGTCTTTGGAACTAAGGGTGCCGTAGAGATAGGGTCTTGAAGATTGCCTACTGGCTTAGCCGCAACGGAAGCATCACCGCTTACGCCCGGAGCTACCGCTACTGCGATGGTACGTACTGCTACTGCATGAGCCGATTGTGTAACCAATAAAGTAAGTACGATTGATTTAAGAATAGTCTTCATCCTTTTTCCCCCGTTAAGCTTCCTTAACTGGAAGCCTCGCAATCCAGGAGCAATTAATGATCCACGGAAAGTTGGCACGGTCAGGCTTTAAACGAATGGAGCAGGTTTAAAAACAAATATAAATAAATCAAATAATCGGACTGACAAAAAGCGGTGCGTGCCTAGAAATTTTGTATTCCAAAACTATTATGGATGGAAAGAAAGAAATCGTTAGGTGATTTAAAATAAGTTTATGGCTTTTATCGGTCCACAAAAGAAAGAAGCCGGGTTTCCCCGGCTTCTTTTGGATCTAATCGGCAGGCAAAGCCCGCCCTTGTGATCCTAAAAATTACATTCTGTTTAACTGGTCAATTGCTTTAGCAGTATCTGCAGCAGATCCAACTTGGCCGCCCGCTAGCTCTTGAAGTTTATTAAGAGCAAACGATGCATCCAATCCGCGATCAGCGCTGCTTAAACCTACTACTACTTCAGCTTCAGAAAGAGTTAATCCAACTGCTACTAATTCTTCTTTAGAAATTGAAGCAACCAAAGGTGGTTCTGACTTCTTAATTTTTTCTTCAAGAAGTTTAATCGCAGCTTCAAGTGCAGCTTCATCAACTTTTGATAAACCTTGGTTCAATTGCATATCCGCAACCAAGTCTAAAGCAATCGTGTTGCTTGCACCTGCGTATGCGACACGGTCTCCACCGATATCAGCGGCCAAGAAATATTGGCGTGGAAGTTGATCGTCCATTGGACCAGCAACTCGTACTCCGACCATTCTTGCTAAACCTAAACCAGCAACTTTATTATCGTCACTTGTTGTTGCTTCACTTGCTGCTGTTTCACCTAGAACTTCTCCGAAGTAAACAGCCGAGTGTCGAATTCCCAACGCTTTAGAAAGTCCAGGCACCAATGCTTGTTTAATCTGATGAGTACTTTGGTAATCAAGTGCCACAGGCAACGCGATTTGAGAACCATCATCAAGAGTAAATACATGCTCTACCGCTAACTTGTTCGTCATCAAACCATGAACAACTTCGGCAATTGCCGGGCGAACATCTTGGATGTCCCATAAGTTATCCAAGTAACCGTTCAGAGACGAGTATCCAGGCCCTAAATCACGTTTGAATATTACACGGGCCGCAGCCGCTTTATCTAACCAGTACCCACGCACATCAACTTGATCGATGTATGGATTTTCTGAATTAGGATCTTTAGTAGAGTTAAAAACTTTACCAGTTTGTCCTACGACCATGTACTTATCACTTAGAGATACCTTACCGAAACAGCTAATTTGATCTTGGAAACCGGCGATCTGTTTCAAAGGTACTACTCCGGCAATTTTAGTTGGTGCCGCTTTAGCGACAACCAAACAATGAACGTCAGGAGTAGCTAAGATTTCCAAGTAAAAGTTTGCAGCTTTTAAAGACGCATCTTTTACTTGTTTTAAGAACTCTTCTTTTTCCCAAGCTTCATCATTGTCAGCCAAATCAAACTTGTGTTTAATTTTTTCGTACAATTCGATGAATACACGCATATCAGCTAATTTTGCATACCGACTTCTCAAGTAAGTAACGTCTTCGTACAAGCTGAAGTTAGCTCGTCCGTTACGTCGGCTTCTTGATTCGTAAGCATCTTTGTACTGTTGGATCATGTAGCTGACGATTTCAGGATATGTAGATCCTTCGTCGAAACGTCGGCAACCCGCATTTGGTCCAACTGATTCATCCGTGCAGTATCCATATTCTTTAAGCGCCAAACCTTTTTCGGCGATCTGAGCTTTGAACTCTACCATCTCTAAAGACTTAACTGTTTGCGCGCCGTTTTCATCGACAACAACTTGGTCTAAAGACATAAGTTCTGTCTCACCGGCTGGAGCATCTGCTTTTACAACTTCAACTTGTCGAGCGTAACCGTATCGAAGAGCCGCGATATCATACTTACCAAGAAATGGAAGTGTACGCATATCATCGCCGTACTCCATAATTGTAGAGTATGGGATAGCATAGTCGATGCCTTTACTAACAAGCTCTTCATTACTGAAGAAGTTTGCTTTATCTTCGGACCCTTGGAAGTTATGTCGAAGACCCAAGTTGTGACCTATTTCATGTAATACAACTGGAACCCAAACTTCACCCATGATGATATCAAGTGCTTGCTGACGTTTTGCTTTTGGCAACGACGTCCAAGGTTTCAAACCGCCAGTGCCGTCACCGAACTGCTCTATGAAAAGTTTTGTTAAAGCCGGACGCATTGCTGGTAAATCACCAGTGCCTTCAACTTTGAACGAACAGTTCTTAGCTTCAGTTAAGTACTTAAGGTAAGCCTTAG
>JAZKJI010000188.1:0-2223 GCA_040384405.1 Bdellovibrionota bacterium | reverse complement strand
ACGGCCCTCTTCGTTTTTTAGGACCTCCGCGCCCCCTGGAAGGGGGGTTGGCAAAGCCAACAGCGGCGAGCCACGATGGCGTGTCCTAAAAAATGAAGAGGGCCGTTTTGCGTTTTCCCCCGCCCGACCTACATATCCATTACATAGGCGAAGATCAAAGGCGCGACGATGCTTGCATCCGACTCCACGATATACTTCGGAGTATCCGTAGCCAGTTTCCCCCAAGTAATTTTCTCGTTCGGAACCGCACCAGAGTACGATCCGTACGAAGTCGTGGAATCACTGATCTGACAGAAATAACTCCATAACGGTACATTCGTATGTCCCAAATCTTGAGATAACATCGGTACTACGCAAATTGGGAAATCCCCTGCTATACCGCCTCCGATTTGGAAGAAGCCTACTGGATTTTTTGTTGCTGTTCCCATGTACCATTCAGAAAAAGACATCATGTACTGGATTCCACCTTTGACGGTGTGAACATTTTTGATGTCACCTTTGATAACGTGGCCGGAAAAGATATTTCCCAACGTTGAGTCTTCCCAACCCGGAACGATCATCGGAAGATTTTTTTCCGCTGCCGCTAATAACCAAGAATTTTTTGGATCGATTTGGTAATATTGTTTTAGATCACCGGAAAGTAAAATTTTGTACATGAACTCATGGGGGAAAAATGCTTGGCCGGCTTTGTCGGCCTTTTGCCATTCTTGAAGTACCACGCGCTCGATACGGCGGATGGCTTCTTCTTCCGGAATACATGTATCAGTAACCCGGTTTAAATGTTTTTCTAATAATTTTTGCTCGTCTGCCGGAGTTAGATCGCGATAATTTGGAATGCGTACGAAATGATCGTGGGCAACCAAGTTAAATACGTCTTCTTCTAAATTTGCACCTGTGCAAGAAATCGCGTGAACTTTTCCCTGACGGATCATTTCCGCTAACGATTTCCCTAATTCAGCCGTACTCATCGCTCCTGCCAAAGTCATTAATACTTTACCGTTATTAGCGATTAAAGTTTTGTAACCTTGAGCTGCATCTTTTAATGCTGCTGCGTTGAAGTGACGATAGTGATGATCGATGAATTGGGAAATATTCATGGCAACTCCTGTTTTTTAACGAAGTTTTTTTGTACAGATTATTAAATGGGGATGCAACTATTTTCGAAACAAAAGGGCTTTTGCCAAAAGCCGCTTTTCGCTGCCGACAAGCTCGAACTGCGAAGTGTCTTTCACCAATTTTTCCATGGGAGTTATCGAATAATTTTTGAAAAATGGCTCGTGAAAGTCCGTCGGAAACCTTCTTAACGCCCAATTAAATTCAGCACGATCATTTTTTTGTAAGGAATCGACCAGCCCGAACAGCCCGCCTGGCTTTAAAACCCGCTTGCCTTCCTTGATGACATGCTTTCGTGCCGTTAACGGCAGCTCATGGAAAAGGAAGCAAGAATACACCAAATCGAAACTATCATCTTTAAACGGAAGATCTTCCGCATTGGCTTGGATAAAATCAATTTTTGGAAAGGTTCCTAATCGTTGTCGCGCTTTTTTAAGGTACGCCGGGCTTAACTCGGAACACGTAATATGAGCTTCTGGAAATGCCAATCGCATCGATCGCGTCAAACGGCCGGTGCCGGCTCCGATTTCTAAAAACCGCAATTGCTTGGCATGGCGAACGGGTTGCTCTTTGATTAAAGGAATCAAGAGTCTTCTCATGGCGTCGGCTCCACCACTAAAAAGAATTTCTACCTGATGTTCGTAAAGTTCAGCTGACTGCTCCGACAAATAACCATTCGTTTGGTAATGGAAATTCCGTTGATAATATTCAGGATATTTTGAAAGCTCTAACTTTTCTTTATTTTTAAAAACCTTGGCTTTTTTCTCTGTTCGGCGGCGGCTAATTCCAACTCCGTCCCACAAAATTTTGCCCAGTCTGAATAAATGTTCTTGCGGATTTTCCGTTTGGTAAACCGAAAGTGGAAAATATCCTTCGGAACACATCTGGGAATCATGCTTTAACAATAAAAAAAGTTCTTTCAATAAAAGCGGAAGATGTTTTTTTTCTTCAGGTGTTAAATCTTTGAACTGACCTGTGACAAGTCGTTCAATCAATGGCAGCGATCGTTGTTCGAAAGTGAATGTCAGACTTCGAGCTAGCTGATAGCCCAGGATGGCCGCAGCCGGAAGTTTACCTGAAAGAAAATTAGTTTTGTTTCCCAGTCCCTTT
>JAZKJI010000187.1:2449-4471 GCA_040384405.1 Bdellovibrionota bacterium | reverse complement strand
TAGTCGTGGATTTTCGTTACGAATTTCAGACCAAGCGGTGCGTACGTTTTTCCAAAAATATTTTTCGTTTTCCCATTTTGTTTTTGCAACGGCACATTTTTCGTCGGCAACTCTGACGTAAGAGTCATATCCCTTTTCCAAAGCACGGGGAGTGCGGGGTTGGGATAGGACTTTTAAATTATCTTGTTCATGCATCCATCCCCAAGACATAAGTTCTTGGCGGTTTCTGCGTTGAAGAATGTCATAGTCAGCTCGTTTAGAAAATTCACGTCTTGGAGGTGGAGCAGGCGCCGTACATTCCCAATATGATTTCCCGTTTACGTGAATCCATGGGGCACTACACTCGAACCGAGGTCCATCGTCTACTTGAGAAACGGTTTGTCGCCATTGACCTTTAGCAGCTTCCATAGCTAAAGGCTTAGCGATCCAAAATAAATTTGAAGTTCCATCAAGAGGTACAACAGCACCTTGAAATTCTAAAATTGAGTTTGCTTGGTAATCCCAAGTTTGGCGCCAGTGTTTCATGGCATCCGTTCCAGTTACTAAAACGTGTTGAAGTCCGATGTGGCCTTCTGAATCTTCATCGACGACCACGAGTTCCGTTCCGCGCTCGGTGTAAGGTGCAGAGGTAATATCGCTGGTTAAATCCAGGTCGATAGTCTCGTAAAAATTAAACGAAACTTCAAAGCAACCCGCATGAGCCCTAATTGCTTTTACGTCTTGAGCTAGCGGTTCAGAAACTTGAGTTTCCTGGGCGCTGGCGAAGGGGCTGTTTAAAGTCAGAGTCAGGACAAGCGAAAGGATTGTAATCAAAGGCATTCTAAGTAACTCCTTGTTTGATTTTCGGCCCTATTTGGCAGCCATTCGTCCGTATTGGCAAAATAATTTTTCAGACTGGCCTGGATGATTGTTAAATGAGATTTGACCGGTAAAGGCCGCTCTGCGCAAAATATTAAAAGGAGCCCCATGAAAGCCGCTACCACTTTCAGTTTTGTCCTGAAAACCTTAATTCTTGCAATTGCCTTTGTATCTTCAGCCGAAGCCTATTTCGTGGCGCAAATTGGAAGCTCTGTTAAAAAGAAAAACCGCACAACTCATATTGTGGTCGCCGGACGGGGAGATTCTCTTGGATACATGTTTCAAAAGACCGCAACGACCAAGCTCAAAAAATATCGCGATCTATATCCTGATCATCAATTTATTTTATTAACCGTTGAAGAAAAAAATGCCGAAAAAGACGAACAGAAGCTTTACGATTGGGGTTATTCAGAAGTAACCCGAATCAACGGCAGGCTGACCGCTAACGAATTTTTCCGCCAAGCTGGTTACTTCAAAGAAATCGCCAGCATCGATTTTTTCACGCACAACGGAGCCCACGTTGGAATAAATCTGGACGGCTCTGACACCCGATTGAAGTCAGATAATCCGAAATGGCTGAATCTCAGAAATGATTTTGCACCTGGTGGATACGTCTTTTTGCACGGATGTAATTCGGGTTTTTATATGGCTCCGCAATTATCTGAAGTACTTTCCATTCCCGTAGCGGGATCTTTTACTTCGACGGGCTTTCAATACCTGCACGAGAACCACTTTTTTTACCGGTATGATTCTGATAGCCCGCCATTAGGAAATTGGGCCGTCACAAATCCAGTTTCCTTCGCTTTGCCTTTAGAATGCGTTAAAGATTTGGGATGCTTGCGAATGCAAGCCGATGACTTTCCCTACGAAGGCATTTGGGGTGCATTCACTGGCGGAGGACTTTCCTTTTTTAAATTCTTTTGCCGAAACACCCGGCAGGACGATTGTTTGTCAGGAATGGCTAATAATATTAAAAACTTTATTAGTACGAAGGCTTTAGCGGCGAATGGAATTCCAAATTTCGAAGACTATAAAGAAGTGGTGATTGATTATTTATGTCCATTAAAATTATCGACAAATATTCATGAAGAATGCAGGCAAGCTTTAACGACTGGCACTGACCACTTCTACAATTCATTTCAAGGAAGCCCGCTGCAATGTAAT
>JAZKJI010000187.1:0-2439 GCA_040384405.1 Bdellovibrionota bacterium | reverse complement strand
ACGAATACGGAAGCCCGATTTCGGGAAGCTGCGGACTTAGTAACCCGGTCAGAAAATCAACGACTCTGGTAGATGAGTATGATTGGTACCTTGCCGCTTTCAATTATCTGCAGTAACTTTTTGAAGTGACTGATTTCGACGCTAAAAAACCACCCACAAGTTCACCCGCAGTTTCGGCAAACGAAGAGCCCGAAGGCGTCACCCATCCCGAATTATGGGAGAAGGTTGTCACTTCGGATTTAGTATATAAAGGAATGTTTTTAAAAGTAGTGCGCGATAAAGTGTTATTACCCAGTGGAGGTACCGGTCATCGCGAATACATACTTCACCCCGGTGCCGCGCTGATTGTGCCAGTACTATCTGACGGCCGATTTGTTTTAGTCGAGCAGTATCGTCACGCAATGAAAAAAGTATTTTTAGAATTTCCCGCAGGAAAAATAGATAAGGGCGAAGATCCCATGCAATGCGCCCACCGAGAACTGCAGGAAGAAACCGGATATACCTCAAAAAAATTAAGTTATTTAACCGTCATTCATCCGGTCATTGGTTATGCTAACGAAAAGATTTTAATTTACGTTGCTGAAGATTTAACTCCCGGCCCCCAAAACTTGGATGAAGGCGAAGAGCTTAAGTTAATCATTTTATCGGAAGCCGAGATCGAAGAACGATTATTAAAAGGCGAGTTTACCGATGCTAAATCCCAAGCCGCATTTTTTTGGTGGCAATTGCGGTCCCGAAGTCCAGTAACCAAGTAGGCCCAGTGCCTTTACCAGTAGGATTCGTGATTTAATATTCATATGTCCCGTGGTTTCATTATTTTCATTTTAACTAGTGTTTTGTTATCAACAGAAGTTTCCTTCGCCAGAAAGCATATGATTTTCATGGGTGGAGCGGGCGAAGATTCTGAAAGTGGAATACCGGGAAATGAAATCAATCAATTTGATCAAGATTTTGAAATTGCAAAAGCAAAAGCCAAAAGTTCAGGATACACTTTCGATTATTTATATGCCGGTGATCACAAAGGCTCGGATAATTTTTTATCCAAGTATAACGATATCCAATATTCGAAAAGCAAGTGGATGACACCATTCAATTTAGATAAAATGATCGAACGATACCAGGGCGCTTTAAACGGCACGAACACCAGGCCGGAAGAACAATTAAAAGCTGGCGACCAAGTTGTTTTCACAATTTCCAATCACGGAATGTTAAGAGGGGATAATCCCCAGTTAAAAGATAAAGAAAAAACCCACTCTATTGCATGTTCAGCAAATCAGCCGATCGAAATTGGCGGCAGAAAGAATTTGTACTGCAGCTTAGATAAATTACAACCTTTGATTGAACAAATGGAAGCCAAGGGAATTAAAGTAGCGGTGGTAGACGAAAGCTGTTACGGAGCTTCAACTTTATCAATCGGAACTCCAAAAACATGTGTAGTATCAAAATCCGCACAAGACCAAGTGGGATGGAATTACGACAAATCAACTTTCATCAGACATTTGCAGCCAGGTAAATCAGTACAAGATTCCTTTCAATCCTATATTCAATATTCCCATTTAAACTTCCCAATGATAAATACTCAAGCAGGCCAAAGAGCAGCCGAAAGAATCAGGGATATAGTAGAAGTAAGAAAAAATGATCAAGCCGATTTATTAGTACGCCAAAGGTGCGATCCGCAGGTAGATCCACTACCAAGAGCAATGCGCAATATGATGGATTTAACAGTAGCAACAAACACAGGGGAATTACCAAACACTCCAGAGATGCAGCAAGCATTAAATGATTTAGGATCAGCGCTAAAGCAATACCAAGAAAAATCAGACGAAGCGATAAGATATTTAAAGTTAATAGATCTAGCAAAAAGCAAGAGTAGCAAAGACCGAGAAAACGCAGCAAAAGCAATTCATCTATACAATCGCCTAACAAGAATGCCAGACGATCTTACCAGAGCAGACGAAAACACTATAGTAACAGCAGCCCTCAATATTGACCGACCATTAAAAGCCATATACGACCTACTTTACAAAGAGGAACTTAAAAAAGAGCGGGCACCCTCGGCCTGCGCACAATTCACCTTCTAGTAGATAGTATTTCTGGGTGTCTTATATCTGAGTCAGCTTCGGTTTTCAGTTTTTTGGACAGTCGGAAGTACAGCATCTTGATCACCTTCAGCGCAGTTTAAGTTTTAGTTTCAGCTTCAGATATAGTTCTCCTGCACTTCTGCTTCGAATGGAATTCGGCGAAAAGCTAATATCTTGATTTAAAATTTTGTTTTTCTGAAATTTGAATTTCTAACACTTTTCGTCTTTTCGAAACCCCTTCGGGATAAATAAATACCATTAAAAAATAAAAATAGGGCGTAAGCTATTCGCCCAAATTCCTTCGGAGAATAGGAGAGGGCGACTATATCTATACAAGAAACTAAAACTAAAACTGCGC
>JAZKJI010000186.1:2818-4681 GCA_040384405.1 Bdellovibrionota bacterium | reverse complement strand
TCCCAGGCTGAAACCCAGGTCCCGCACTAAATCCGATCGCTTTGCTAAAAAAAATAAAAACGGCAGTCCAACCGCAATCGCCGTTATATACCGGTAAGCCAAAAACTGCAGGGGAGTCAGAATTGTCAGGCCCCAAATAGTGGCTACGAAGCCAAAGCCCCAAATGGCCGCGCTAAAAGTCATTTCAACAAATGCTTGGCCTTTATTGATTGGTTTTTGAATGAATGCGGTAAACCTATTAATCGAAAGCCTCGGCCCAAATTCGTTTAGGATCCAACGAATATTTTTCAGCTAAGATCGCTTTAGTATCTTTAATCATGGCGCCATTTCCACACAGGTAAAAGGTGCTGGGAATGGTATCGGGGGTAAAGTCAGATATAAAATTTTGAACGTAACCTTTTTTACCCAGCCAAGTTTCACTCGGACGGCTTAGCACATATTCGTAATGAAAATTTGGAACTTCTTTTTTAACCTGGTCTAAAACATCTTGGTAATAAATATCTTGTTCGTTTCTAACCCCAAACAATAATCGCCACTTTAACTGTGGATATTTGTGGTGATGGGAAAGAATAAAGCTTAAATGTTGCGATAGCCCTGTTCCGGTATTTAAAAATACGGCCTGATCAGTAGGGGGCTCTTGAAAAAACACTTTGCCAAAAGGCCCGGTGAATTGAAGGGTTTCATCGCCCTTTAAATCCCAAACGAACTTTGAAGCAATGCCGTTTTCCACATATTTAAACAATAACGTAAAGCCGGAAGAGTCCTGTTCCGCCGACGCAATTGAATATGCCCTAAGTGCAGGTTTTGGACCTTCTTGCGGTACATGGAGCATAACAAATTGGCCCGCACGGAAGGCAAAAGTGCCCTCTACGCATTTAAGTTTAAGTTCGCGAACCTGGTGGGTAAGATCCCTTACCAATTCGACCTTTAAATTGAGTATTTTCCGAGTAGTAGACATGTGGACGTATACATACATTTTACTTGTGACCTTGGCTAGCATCTCCTAAGCTCTTTATGTGGTGTTTCTTACTTTGATTTTCATCAGCCTTTTGACGGGATCGTTGGGCTTTGCCCAGGCCGAACCGATCAGTGACCCCGCAGCAACAGTTGCGGCACCGACAAGTGACCTTGCTCCGGAACTTACCTTAGAGCTCCCACCGTCTGAACAACCGGTCCATGCTCCGGGCCATTTAAAGACAACAAGGACTCCTGATTTTTCAAAACCCGTTTACTTTGATCCAACTGAAGAAAATATTTTAGCCCGCCCAACCATTTCCTACCGGCTAGATCCAAAAGCACCCGGATCGTTGAAACTGGGGCCAGTGGAAATTTCCGAAAAGACATTTTTTGTTGAATACAAATCGTTTGATGAACTTCTAGGGGTCAAAGCGGCAAAAGGTGCGGCAAGCCAGCCAAAATCATTATTTCTTGCTTGGCCCGATGCGCTTTTCACTGAAGGCAAAATAGAAATTATTTCCGAAGGCGGAAGAATCGTTTGGAAACAAGAATTTATAAATCGCCACCTAGATGATTTTCGGCGTTGGATAGGTCCTCAACAACTTCCTGCGGGCGTTTCACCACAAGTGTTGGCGAATTTAAAAAGTACTTTACGTTTTAAAATAGAGAATCTCGAACGAGAGCCAATTTGGACAACTGAAAACCCGGCATTCCGTATTTGTATTACGCAAAACAAGAGTCCCCATTATTCCCGGCTATGTACCCGAACCTTGCGAACTCGCTTAAATGGCAAAGATGTTATTTTAGGAAAATTGCAACTAGAGAACGCCCCGCGATTATTAATTAATAACCAACCGAAAGAATTTATTGGCCGACAGCAAGTGTCGTTCAAGCAAAACGTATCGT
>JAZKJI010000186.1:0-2808 GCA_040384405.1 Bdellovibrionota bacterium | reverse complement strand
CCGAATTCCTTCAGGCGAAAGTTACGAATATTTTTCGAAGCCTGCCAATATTGATTTAGCTGACTTTTCAAAGAATGCTAAAACCGGGGTTGTCCAGTTAATTGGTTACGATATTTTTCCATTCGCTGGTTACACTTTGCTCAACCAAAAAGTTTACTCTAGCTTTATTGCTAGTATCGGGTGGGAGCAAACAATTGGGGATCAGCGCAGCTTCTGGCGTACGCAGATGAAAGCTAATGAGCCAGAAATTTCATTTCCCGGAGCAGCGGGTGGGGTTTTTACTTACGTCGTAAATACCCAGGCTTTTCCAAAATTCCAAGCTAGGCCTCACTTAAGTAAAAATACAATGGATGGTACTTACAAAGATGACGTCAGGCTCTTCGGTCGCAAACAGCCGGGTTCCATTATTACATCAACCCAAAATTCTATTTTAAACTTCGAGGATGATCCAACACGGTTCGATTGGTATTACCAAGCAAGAAAGCCAGCGCAGTATAATCAAAGCCAAATTGAAATCGATTACGAAGGAAAAACCTATAAAGCTTACTACGAACTTTACCGTGGTTACGCGAACGAGCTGAGCTTTCGATTAACGGGTGTTCCTCAACCACCGTCTATCTTAATTATTACCGAAGGCGCTTATAACATCTGGTTTGAAGATTTCTTGTATATGAACCGTACCAAGTGGGCCAAGCAAACAGTTGGTCTGAGTACGAAATATTTCAGATCCATCACTCCATTAAAACTAGTTAAAGGTGGCGAAAAAATTAATAGTTCAATTTCAGTATGGACGGGGGATTTAAAGTACCGCTTTACTCCGGGTTTATGGACTCGTGATGAGACGATGGGATTAATGTTTTCTTACGAATCAATTACATATGCGGATGTAAGTACGGCGATCGTTGGACCCGGTTGGTTTTGGGCGCGTTCGATGCCTCGGATTTTTGATGATTTCATGAATCTGTTTCCATTCATGAAATATCCTAAATGGGTGGATATGGAAGTAATTTATTACGGAAAAACTTTTAATGAAAACACTCAATTAACTGACATAAACATGGCGCTGAATTTCCACGGACAAGTTTTATGGAAACCAAATTTTTTCGGCGAAGCTGGATTTGGTATCCGAAGAATCGCGTTCGGTTTAACCAATGAAAATACGAGTCCCGCACTGACTCTTTATTACGGAACTGTTGGTCTCGGTTACAAATTTTAATTTGATCATAAGTTGGGCAGAGCCGTTTCGGCTCCGATTTCTCTCTGTAAAATCTTAAATACCCTGTCAAAAAGTTTAACATCGATGAGTTTGGTGACAGAGTGACTCTTTTTTGTAGAGGTTTCCGTAAAACCTTATAACTGCAATAAGGAGATTTGATTGTCAGTTTTTGTCTAAACCCTGTATAAATTCCCCCTAGGCGATAAAACGCCGGGAGTATTTATGAAGTTGAACTCAAGAAACGAAGCCATTCAAATCACGCTACAAGCCGCACTGTTAGGCGCTGTGGTGGCGGGCGTTCTGATTCTTGGAAGTTCAAGTTTCGCGGCAGGAATGCCTACTCAAGCAACTGCAAACGGTACATCTAAACTACAGTTGCTAACGATTACTAATCCCAAAAAAGATGCCAGCGCAGTTCAAGCTCCGATGACAGTTGCCCAAAATTCTACTGCAACTGCTGGAAGTCCTGCTTCAAGTCTTACCACTACCGTTGAAGCAACTTCACCTGAAGGTGCAGCGAAACCATGGGCTATAGAAATGAATTTAGAACGTTCTGCAACTGTGATTGCGGAAAAAGATCCAAATTCAAATATCGCAACATCTATTACTGTCATCCCAAGCTACAAACTAACGGATAAGCTGACGTTATCGGCGCGAACTGATATCGAGAAAACAGAAAATGGACAACGTGAAACAAAATTCGCGGACAGCTCGCTAACTTTATCTCTTAAAGGTTTCAAATTAAGCCCGACTTTTTCTACCGTTCATTTTTTAGCGGGCGTAGTGCCTACTAGCGAAAAGTCCCAACAAGATGACAAATTAAAAGGCGCTGCAAGTTTAACAAATCGGATCGTGGGCGAGTTCGCGATTGGAACTTACTCTTATTCATTGGGCTTTCGCCGCAACGTCCATGAATTTGAAGTAAGCCGCGATGGAAAGCCTACGATCAAACAAACTTTATCTCACCGTTTATTGGGCGAGACTAAATTGTTTGGAAGCAAATTTTCTTTTGCCCATGATTTAACTTACCGTAATGGATGGACCTATAACGATTCACAACGGCAAAGTTTCACATTCGGTTTAGATTTGGCGTACGCTGCGACAGAGAAATTCTCTACGTATATCGGAACGACCAATGAAGGCTCGGCATTGCGAGCAAATGGAAGAGATTCAAACTTAGAACTTTATAACGAAAATACGTCAGTACTAAGAGCGGGACTGACTTATGTACTCTAGAAACGGAGATTTTATGAAAAAGGTATTAATCCTGGTAACTTTGTTAGGATTCGTTGGTTGTACCAAAGAAGTCCCTTACAAGTACGAATTTAAGGATCAAGTGTTATCCAAGGATTCCGTGGATACACGAGATGAAAGCGGTTACATCTACTCGGCGTCTGTATTACAGATGTCTCGTCAGACAGTTAACGGCCGTCCTTTTTCATTCGGCGATAATAAGCGCGTCGTACTTAAATGGTCTGAAGGCGGATTACAGGTTATCGAAAAAGAAGGCGACCTTCGTTATACGAAATCTGTGAACGATAAGATGATTGTTGAATTCCCCGTTGATCACGTGGATTTCGAATGTATCAAAG
>JAZKJI010000185.1:0-13451 GCA_040384405.1 Bdellovibrionota bacterium | reverse complement strand
TTCAGAGGGGAACTGATCACAAGTTAGTCAGTCAAACCGAACCAAAAATGCATAAAAATGGGTCTCGGAAAAAAGGCAAAAGGCGCCCGCTTCAAGAAAATCAAAGTCGGGATTCGATATTAAAAATCGACAGTGCAACGTGAAAAGGAAAAATAACTAGTAGATATTTCATAAGCGAGTTTACTTTTCAGCGCACCTATTGAGATTTGCATCAACACGTGACATCTTGCATCCGGAGGTGTTCATGAAAATTTTTAAACTCATACTAATTATTGTGATCGCGACGTTAACAGCCAACGCACAAATGACTATTCCTAAATTTAACGTTGAATGTGATTATGAAATTTGGGAACGCTGTAACGGTGAATGTGCTGATACCCTGATTTTTAAAACAACAAAAAAGGCGATCGATTTCTCGCCGGAGTTGTATTACTGCTACTCGACGTCAATCTGGCTGGGATCCGACTTAGATCCTTTAGAATTTCCAAACAGCAATTACGGCGTACTAATAAACCTTTACGGCAAAGATTTCTCCCAGGCCTCCATTAATTGCGAAAGTCTAAATGAAAAGTCGCCTTTAAGATTAATGGCTCGAATGATGGGAACCCATACTGCCAAGGTTTTGGCAGATTTGCCCTATTCTCCGACTGTAGATACTACTTTTAAAATGACCAGCGAAAGAATGGAAATCAATCATAAGAATAGAGTCTTCGAAGGTTACTTAGATATTCAATGCAAAAGACAAAATAACTAGCTTGACGAATGGTGCAGTCGGCAGGACTCGAACCTGCAACCCCTTGGTTCGAAGCCAAGTGCTCTATCCATTGAACTACGACTGCCCGTTTGGAATGGCCCTTTATATCGAGGCCGGGGCCATTATTAAAGAAAAAAATCCCCGAAGCAAGGCGTAAGGATCGAATTATAGGTGATTCGAGCCCGATCTATGGTTAATTTACCTTCCCTATGCCAATGCAATACGTTCCGAACACTGAAGAGATAGCTGCCTTGAAAAAAGCACGCGATCACGCTTGGGTTTTGCTTCAAGAGTCAGCAGCACTTTTAAAACCAGGAATGAATGAAGAAACAGCACGCAAGACTGTTCAAGCCTGTTTAAAAAAGGGCGGGGTCTCCAAAAACTGGCATGCTCCCAAAATCCGTTTCGGTACGGAATCAACAAAGGGCTTTTCCGATTCTCCTGATCAAACGGTTTTATTAAAAGAAGATGATATTTTCTTTTTAGATTATGGACCCGTACTAAATGGTTTTGAAGCCGATGTCGGCGATACTTTTGTTTTAGGAAATAATCCCCAATTTTTATTTTTACAAAAGCAAGTTCGCGAAATTTTCCACGAAGTAAAAGCTTATTGGGAAAAAACAGAAGCTGATGGTCCAACTCTTTATAAATTCGCTACGGAAGTCGCAGCCAAAAGAGAAGTGGTTTTAGAATCCCACAAAGCCGGTGGACATATTATCGCCGAATTTCCCCATCAATTAAAACATCGCGGGTCCATGACCAAATACGATTCTAAAACCGTGCAGGGCGTTTGGGTTTTAGAAATTCAATTAAGTCTTCCGGGCACACCTTACGGCGCCTTCTACGAAGATTTACTCATCCACCAGTAGGTTTCTCTCAGAACAGAATGTCCGGACACTTAAGGGAAAGTTATGGTTCGGAATTTGGTGAAGTTTGAAATAAAGTTAGTTCTTGTTTATTATTTAGTCGGTATTTTTCCGCCTAACTCTCGTCAATATTTATGGAACGGCCTAATATTCGCAGGACTGTGATTGTCACGACTTATATTAATAACTTAGCCTTGGAGATTTTTGTGAATAAAATGTTTCTTGTTAACCTTGCTTTGGCCGTTACTGCTTCATCTGCGTATGCCGGTGCTCATCGGGATTATTCTTTTCGCTGCATAACTTTAGATAGCGAGTCAAAATACACTGCCATTCGCTCTGACGTTAGTGATTCTGGAAAAGTTAGTTACTTAATAGATGGCAGTCCTACCGCGGCTGACAAAGTGAAATTATGGGTTAATCCGGTGGCACCAGACTCTATCATGGCCGATATTTTAGATAGTAATAATAAACTATCGAAACGAGTTAGCTGCCAGGTAACAAGATTAGAGTAATTTAACTGACTTCAGGTAGAAGTCTTTTTTATAAAGACTTCTCTATTATCAGAGCTTCTGCAGGGAACTTTGCTTTTAGTGTTGCTAGAAGCTCATCAACTGACTTAATAATTTTTTCTGTTTCTGGTGCTAGTTGGCTGTTGGATGTTTGAACCAAAATTTGTAGTTTGGCAGCTGACTCGTCAATTTTGTCGATTTTTAAAATTGTTTCTTTTGCGAATTCTAAAATTACATTTATCGTTTGAGCTGAAGTTCCGAGTGGTAAGATTATTCGAATTTCATCCGTTGCTACTTCTTGCCATTTATAGGTTTCTTGTAAGAATGCGAGTTCTGGCGGAGTCTTTTCTAAAGCTTTCTTTGATCCGGTTTGAATACCTAAGGTCAGAGTTGTTAACATTGTTTTTAGTCTTGCAGTGTAAACTCTCATCTCATTTCCGGCTTCTACTACTCCAGAGAATGCGGACATGCTTGTACTTGTTAAGGCTTGCACAAGTTCTGACTTCAACGTTTGCGCGAAAAAATTAACGCTAAATAATGTGGCCATTGTTTCATCTAATCCAAATGCTCGGCCGTATTGACGACCTTGAAATTCTGGCCTGGTATTAAACACTATACCGTTAAATGCGTAAGGAGTTCCTTTACGAAGTCCTGACCACAATCGGGCGTGAACTAGCTCGTGTCGAAGCACGGGCCCCGCTACATCGTCAGTTAATACCGATTCCGACACCAAAAGTACGTGCTTGCTGAATGCATAGGCGCCTTTGGCCTTTGCCGCTTCTAAGTAATTGGGGCAATTTAAAATTTGGAGTCCATCTATTTCTTGTGCTGCTGATTTCGCTATCTGATTGAGATAATGTTTCTCGCCCGGGATGATTTGCTGACATTGATAGGTTATATTTCCCATTTGAAATTCAACTTTTTTAAATTGAACAGCGTCAGCTCCATAGGCCTTTGATATCAATATAATGGTCAATAGGCCTAAAAATGACATGTCGAAACGCATGGGTCCGTCCTTATTTCTCGCCCTTCTTCGCTGGGCTCCATGCTTTATTTCTATCGCAATTTCAGTGCCTATAATGGGGTTATTTTAGGTTTTGGAAATCAAGGATCTATTCTAAGATCCGTAAGTGATTTGTCAGTTCATTTTTATCGTTTGATTGTAATGGAAATTTTTCGGCCAATATTTCGCCAGCGTGATGAATCGATTTTTCTAAACCTTCACTCCACTTACCGGCTTTTAGATTTTGCAGAAGATCTGCAACCATTTTTTCCCATGTGTCTCTTGGACAAAGTTCCGCCACTGCTTTGTCAGCAAGGACGACGGCTTTTCTTTCCATGACTGAAATGAAAATTAAGATCCCGGTTTCTCCATGGGTATGACGGACATTCTGACGATGAAATTCTAATTCGGCCCGTTGCTCGACACATCTTAACTCATCGTGATTTGGAACGAATACTCTTTGTACATAGTGAAAACGGCGCAAGAACCACGCAAGAAATGCTGATATCACTAAACACGCAATGCTGGATTCAAATCTTTGATCCCATGACCAACCATGTACGAAAACGATATCAAGAATAAAAAATAGACTTAAAAATACAAAAAACAATGTGGTACCGACATGACCCACCGGTGAAGACGAGTGCACTATGACCGGAACAATTTCTCCACTGGTTTTTTTCTCTGCCGTTTCAACTGTTTTTGAAACGCGTTCAATTTCTTCTGATGAAAGATATTTTGAAATCCAAGAAGGTAATCCGTTTGGTACACTCACTGTATCTGAAATGACTTTTTCCATTACCATCCTCCCGATGCGCCGCCGCCACTGAAACCGCCGCCGCCGCCGCCCCAGCCGCCGCCGCCACCACCGAAACCTCCGCCGCCAAAGCCACTGCTTCCGCGACCGGCCAGGCCTCCTAAGGCAAAGGCACCTAATGGAGAAATTCCGCGACGACGTCCGCCGCCACCGCCCAAGAATTTAAATAAGATAAATAATAATACTAGAATGAAAATCCAACTTGGCCGGCCCCGTTCTCTGGTAGCTTGCCGCTGTATCACGGGTGCATCTTGAAATTGAAAATCGGGCGCCGCTTTATTAACCGCAGTTACAACTCCCTCGACAATTCCAAGGGACATTTGCCGGTTTTGAAATCTGGGAGTAATCACCTGATCGATAATTCTTTTGGCGGTAATATCTGGTAAATCGCCTTCGAGACCCTGCCCCACTTCAAAGCGTAAACGCCTTTCACTGGGAGCAACCAAAAGTAAAAGTCCTTTGTCCCCTTTTGCTGAGCCGAGCTTCCACTGATCCACAACTTGTAGAGCTGCTTCTTCGATACTCAAGTTATCTAAAGTGGGAGTTGTCAGAACTTGAATCTGGATTTGCTTTTCCTGATTCAAGCGACGCAGATTATTATCCAAAAATGCGACGTACTCGGGATCCATAATCCCCGCCTGATCCACGACCGGCCCGGTTAGGGTCGGCACTGTGAATGCAGCGTTGGCTTGCAAAAACGTACATAGCAATAAAGATAAAAACATCTTTAGAATTTCACTTCTGGTGGTTTCTCGGTTGTTCCGCGTTCACTTTCAGGAACATCCCACTGAGCCATCTTCGGATGTTTATAAAATATCGAGTTCGTCCAGCTTGTCGGAGGAACCGTAATTAAATTATTAAACTCTTGGATACTTTGAATGTATCTTTGGCGAGCAACGGTGATTCGATTCTCTGTACCTTCAAGTTGCGCCTGAAGATCGCGAAAATTCGCATCTGCTTTCAAGTTAGGATAATTTTCGCTGACGACCATCAAACGGCCTAAGGCTTGGGATAACTGACCTTGTGCTTTTTGAAATTCTGCTAATTGAGCAGGTGAAGCATTCGTCGGATCGATGGTAATTTGCGTAGCTTTTGCCCGCGCTTCCATGACTCCTTCCAAAGTCCCTTTTTCGTGAGCCGCGTAACCTTTAACCACGTTCACCAAATTAGGAATTAAATCAGACCGGCGTTTGTACTGGTTTTGTACCTCTGCCAAGCTTGCTTCAACGCTGTTTTTAGATTGAGGAATTGATTGAACGCCACAACCCGTAAGTAACAACACCAGGGGTAAACTTAAACATATGGAAAAAATTTTGTTCATGAAGAGTCTCCTTTTCCGTCGCAAAGTGTATCAAAGCCTGCGCTACCATCAAGTAAAACCGGATTACCTTTGCCTCCGTTAAACACCTTGTTGACAGTTCGTGACAGTTTCCCTAGCTTGAGCGCCATGGATTTTCCCCTTCGAATCGTCTTCGACGATGACTTTTTAGTTGCCTTGAAGCCTAGTGGCTTTCCCACCCATCGCACAGATGTCGGGGCAAAAGGTTTCGTAGAATTACTGGAAGAGCGATTAGCGGAAAAACTCTACATCGTTCACCGGCTTGACAAGGATACATCGGGCCTTTTGTTGCTGGCGCGCTCGGAAGAATCTTCCAAACAGATCATTAAACTTTTTGAAGAAAAATTGGTTACCCGCAAATATATTTTTAAAACGCAGAAAAAATTAGACCGGGATAGAATCAAATTTAAAACTCTGATCGAAAAACATAGTAACGAAATGGTCAGCATCCGCGACCAGACACCAAATTCAGAAACCCTATTCCTAAAGTTAGCCTCTGAAAAATTCGGTGATATTTGGGAAGCTCAACCCCGAACAGGAAAAACCCATCAAATACGACTCCATGCTAAGGATTTAAAAATTCCCGTCGACGGAGACCGTCGCTACGACGGAAGTCACGCTCCGCGATTATGTTTACAAAGCCAGCAACTGGAATTTCAGTGGAAAGATTCGTTGCGGAATTTTCCAGCGCCGGACCCAATCTGGATAAAGCCCGTGACACCTTTTGCTTTTCCTCTGAAGGAAAGTCTTTCAAGGCGAGATTTTCTTTATCAACTTACGGGTAACGAATGCTACCGCTGCGTTCACACCGAGAATTCCAGGTACCGAGTCGATCAATTCGGGGATCACTGGTGGGTGTATTGGTATGATGAAATTCTTCCAACGGAAGAAGAGTTAAAAGAACTTTCGGAAATTGCCGCTGGCTACGGAAAAAAAGTTTGGGTTCGCGAAATGAAAAGTCGCGGTGGCGCGAAAAACGAAGAAGCAAAGTTATGGAATTTGAATGAGCCAGAGAAACGCTGGCAGGCCGAGGAACTGGGAATCAAATATGAGTTCCGCGCCGACCAGGGCATGTCGCCAGGTTTATTTTTGGATCAAAGAATAAATCGCCAATGGGTACGAAGAAACTCTAAAGGTCTAAAAGTTTTAAATTTATTCAGTTATACCGGGGGATTTAGCGTCAACGCTGCATTGGGTGGAGCTGAAAAAGTCGCAACGGTGGACCTCAGCAATAATTTTAATCGTTGGGCGCAACAAAATTTTGTATTGAACGGTTTAGACCCGCAAAATCCTGCCTATCAATTTTGGGGTACGGATACATTTTCATTTCTGCACAAAACCATTAAGCGTGGGGAAATGTACGATTTAATTATCTGCGACCCTCCATCTTTTGGCCGTTTCGACGGAAAGGTTTTTCAGATCCATCGCGACTGGCAAACGATGCTGGATCTAATAAAACAGGTTTTAGCTCCAGCCGGACGGATTTTATTTTCCACAAATTACGAACGATGGAATTACGATCTGTTTTTTAATAAAATGGAAATCCATGCTTCCAAAAATAATATGCGCGTGGAAAAGACCCCATTGGCGGGTTTTGACTTTGAGCCGCCCCAGGAATCACCGCTAATGAAATCAGCGTTTCTAATTAACTTGGCTTAGCCCAGTTCGCTATAAAGCTCATTATAGGCTAAAAACCCGCATTGGCAGAAGGTTGCGGGTTATGCTACATATCTGCCTTCAGGAGCAAAGATGAAAAAGAAAACCGGCCGCGACTCTCGCGAGCTTAAAAACTTTAAATTGGGCGAAGCTAAAACCGATTATTCCTTCGAGTATGATCCGGGCGCTTTAGAGGCATTCGATAACAAAAATCCCGGCGCTATCGCCTGGACAAGTTTAATTTGCACCGAGTTTACTTCACTTTGTCCAAAGACGGGCCAACCGGATTTTGCAAAAGTTTTTATAAATTACATCGCTGATAAAAAAATGGTCGAATCCAAATCCTTAAAACTTTATCTATTCAGTTTTCGTAATCACGGAGATTTTCACGAAGATTGTATCCAAAAAATTTGCGATGATTTGCAAAAGTTGATGAAACCAAAATTCATCGAAGTCATTGGTGAGTTCACTCCCCGCGGAGGAATTGCTATCTACCCTTATGCTAGTTCTTCTAATGGCGACAAAGAGTTTAAGGCCTTGAAAAATACCCGCATGGCCGAATATGCGCCGGGCAAATACACAATGCCTTTGCAACGACTTTATTAAATTCGATCTTTGCCTTGCATTTAAGGTCATCGAATTTTCCAACGTCATTTTAATATTTATCTAGAAAGTTTATCTAATAAGATATCGTACCCGGAATCCAAGCTACGCAAGTAATAATGAGCTCGCAAAGTTTCTTGCTGTTTATCATCAAGATCCGTAGCTGATAAACCCTTTTGCCGTCTAGCTTCGTGAATGTGATAAAGTCCCAACGCTCCGGCTACGGAAATATTGTAACTCTGAACAAATCCCTGCATAGGAATAATGATTCGCTCGTCAGCAAGTTCCAGCATTTCTTTCGACACGCCTTCTTTTTCATTACCTAAGACATACGCAAGCGGAGTTGTGACATCTAACTCGTGAATAGGTTTAGCGGCTTCTAAGCTTGTAACGCAAATTCTAAATCCCTTGGCCTTTAGCGAAGCTACACATTCGCGGGTTGTTTTCCATTTTTGTAGTTCAACCCATTTATCCGCACCTTGCGTGACCCGGTTGGCTTCTTTAAATTTTTCTTGGGTTTCTATTACGTGAAAGTGGGAAAACCCCATTCCTTCTGCCGTTCTCATGACCGCACTTATATTTCCCCGGTCGTAGATACTCTCTAGAACTACCGCCACCGAAAATTGCCGGCTGGTAACTACCGCATCGATTTTTCGTTTTCGTTCTGCAGTTAGGATTGGGCCCAGTACTTCAACAACTTGGGCCGCCGGGACAGTTACGCCTTTGCCCAAATCGATTGTTGAATCCAGGGGAAAGTGACTCATTCAGCTAGCTCAAAGCTTCAGTGGATTTTGCAAGATCACGAGTGATATTTTTTTGGTGGGCTTCCAATGTTCCGCCACCGATTTCTAAAAGCTTTGCATCCCGCCAAAGTCTTTCCACCACGTACTCACCGACGTATCCGTAACCACCTAAAACTTGAATCGCGCGGTCAGCGACGTTTTTACTCATAGTGGTTGCGACTAATTTTGCGCCATCGGAATCGAGGCGGTTGCCTTCTTTATTTAAATCTAAATGCCGGGCCACATCGTACACATAGGTTCGGCAAGATTTGTATTCGGCATAGGATTCAGCGATGTATTTTTGAATTTGTCCGAAATGACTTAGCGGACGGCCAAATGATTCGCGTTCTCCAGCGTAACGGTTCATAATTTCAACTGACCGGCGCGCGATTCCTAGTGCCATTGCCGCTAATGTTAATCGCTCTATTTCAAGGTTACGCATCATATGAAGCATGGAATCGCCTTCACCTCCGATGAGCCCACTCTCTGGCACTTCGCAATTTTCAAAAACTAATTCCGCAGTGTTTGAAGCTCGCATTCCAAGTTTATCTTTTATTTTTTGTCCGACTGAAAACCCCTTCATGGATTTTTCCACCAGGAAAGTTGAAATCAGAGCACGGCCATTTTTCTCGCCCGTTTTTGCATACACCAAAACTAAATCACACGGTGTATTTTTGTCATCGATTGTGCCGTTTGTGATCCACATCTTGCGGCCATTAATGATGTATTTGCCGTCTTTTTTTACGGCCGTCGTTGCCATTCCCAAAACATCAGTTCCCACCGCAGGTTCAGACATCGCCATGGCACCGACTAATGAACCATCGCAAAGGCCAGGCAGATATTTCTTTTTTTGCTCTTCGCTGCCATTAACGGAAAGATTATTTACTAACAACATTGAATGAGCCAAATAGGCCAAACAAAATCCCGGATCACTAGCGGAAATTTCTTCGTGCACAATAGTTGCGGCAATCGCGTCTAAACCGGAACCGCCGTAAGTGTCGGAAACGGTAATACCTAAAAGTCCCAATTCGCCTAATTTTCTGAAAAGTGGAAGATTAAATTTTTCGGCGCGATCAAATTCGTGGGCTTGTGGTTCGACTTCATTTTGAACGAAACCCTTAATTGTTTCCCGAAGCATCTGGTGCTCGGGAGTAGGGTTAAACAAATCAAAACTGCGGAAATCAAAATCCGACATAATTCCTCCAAAAACCTATGGAAAATAGACCCCTACACTGACTCAACGCATACTCCCTCGTCAAGTGTAGGAGCATTTGTTCTGATGCCCCCATGAGCCAAATTAGCGCTAGCGTCTTAGCCGTTGGAAGTGAGCTTACCAGTGGTCAAATTATCAACAAAAATGCTTCCTGGATTTCAAAAGAATTACGGGAAAAAGGCATTGCCACAAACTGGCATTTAACCGTTCCAGACGACAAAGATTTAATTTTCCGCGCAATTGAAATGGCGGCAACAGATTCGGACTGGATTTTTGTAACCGGCGGCTTAGGTCCGACGAGTGATGATTTCACTCGCGATATCGTATGTAAGTGGGCAAACGTGCCTTTAGATTTTGACGAAGGTTCTTGGAAATCAGTTCAAGAAAGACTTGTTTCCCGAGGCCTCATTGTCGAGGACTTTCAAAAACAACAATGTTTTTTCCCCAAAGGCTGCCGAATTTTAGTAAACCCTGCCGGAACCGCTAACGGATTTATGTTAGAGGCAAAAAGTAAAATATTCGTCGCATTACCAGGGCCGCCTAAAGAAATTGAAAGTATTTGGAGGGCTCACTTAGAACCCTGGGTGGATGAGAAAGCAAAAAGCATAGATCCTTGGAAAACAAAATCCTGGGATACGTTAGGCCTGGGTGAAAGCCAGGTAGCCGCTTTAGTAGCACCCGTTGTAGATACGGCAAAATACGAAGTTGGCTACCGCGTTCATGTTCCCTACGTCGAATTCAAAGTAAGTTATCGGCAATCCCAGGCAGCAGATTTATCGGGCACCTTTGCAAAAATTGAAGAAGCACTTTCAAAATGGGTCGTTCTCCGCGACGGCGAAGACATTGTTCAAACCTGGGCTTCAAGTATTCCAGAGTGCGCGCGCTGGCGAATAAACGATAATGTGACCAAAGGATTTTTACTCCAGCGACTGGGCCCGGTCTTAAAAACTTTATCTGTAAAAACATCGTTTACGTTGGCCGTCTCTGATACTGAAGGGGACTCTGTACCCGCAACGGGTAAATTTCCGGTCCTTGGATTCACTCTAAAACAACTAGGTGAATTTGAAATCGAAATCGGGTTTACATCAGGATCAAAAAACGCAACCAAGTTAATAAAAGCGCACAATACCGCGCCAGCCATGGAAGAGCGCCGTCAGCAGTTTTATGCCGAAAATGCCCTGCTGTTTTGGGTTTCCCAATTGCGTGCTTTGTAGCATTGACCCGTCATATACCTAAAGGTTAGATTATTTTCTTCCGGAATTAAGGGCGAATCCGCCGTAGGAGGCTTTCCATGGCTTTGCAAGTTGGTATCGTAGGTTTACCGAATGTTGGTAAAAGTACTTTGTTTAATGCTTTAACTTCCTCTCTAAAAGCTGAAGCAGCAAATTATCCATTTTGTACGATTGATCCAAATGTGGGCGTGGTTACAGTTCCTGATCCACGGCTAGATCAAATTACTCAATTTATTAAACCTCAAAGTATAATTCCAACCGCGATGGAGTTCGTTGATATCGCAGGAATCGTAAAAGGCGCCAGCCAAGGTGAAGGTTTGGGAAATCAATTTCTAACCCACATTCGTCAAACTGATGCGATTGTTCACGTGGTTCGATGTTTTATAGATGAAAATGTTATCCACGTAAACGGAAGTGTAGATCCACTTCGTGACATGGAAATTATTAATACCGAATTAATGCTGGCCGATTTAGACAGCATGGATAAGCGCCTAAAGAAAATTGAAAAGACCGCAAAGTCCGGCGATAAAAAAGCAAAAATGGAATTAGATATCGTCAGCAAAGTTCACGCTGCTTTATCAAAAGGCCTACCCGCCCGCTCGGTCGAAGTTGAAGAGTCCGAACAACAAATGTACCGCGAATTATTTTTATTAACCTCGAAACCAGTGCTTTACGTTTGTAACGTTTCAGATACTGACTTCGCAGCAGGTGGTAATGAAGGTGTTCGCAAAGTTGAAGCCCGCGCCAAAGAAGAAGGAAATAAAACAATCATGGTTTGCTCGGCAATCGAAGCAGACATTGCCCAACTTCCACCGGAAGAGCGCCAAGAATTTTTAGCCAGCATCAATGCAACCGAGCCTGGATTAAATCGACTAATCCGCGAAGCCTATTCTTTACTTGGTCTTTACACTTATTTTACCGCTGGTGAAAAAGAAGTTCGCGCATGGACGATCAGAAAAGGTTTTAAAGCTCCGCAGGCAGCCGGAGTTATTCATACAGATTTCGAAAAAGGTTTCATTCGCGCGGAAGCCTATCACTGCACAGATTTGTTCGAATTAAAAAGTGAACAAGCAGTTAAAGAAGCCGGTCGTTACCGTTCTGAAGGAAAAGAATACATCGTAAAAGACGGCGATGTTTTGTTTTTCAAATTTAACGTTTAATTTTTTTCCAACTAGGTTTCCAACTCTTCCTTTAGCCGTGACAGTAAATGCGCGGATGGTTCAGCGTAATCCTTAATCCATCTTCGGTAGATTCCCTGGATGGGATCTATATTCAGGTGATTCCAGCGAACCCTGCCTTCCCGCCTGACCATAATTAAATCCGCTTGCTCTAAAACTTTCAGGTGAAGCATCACTGTGCAGCGATCTAAATGCTTAATTTTGTCGCAAATTTCCCCCGTCGTCCGGGGCTTTTCCCTCAAATAATCCAATACTTTACGGCGGGTTCCATCGGCTAAAGCCTTGAATATTTTATCTTGCTGAGAATTTTTACCTTTTCCGCCGCTTGACATGTTATAATATTATAACATATCACACTGCTTATCAAGAGGAGTTAACATGAGTTCAAACGATTTAAATTTTGAAGTGGACCAATCTATTCGTATTATGAAACCCGCTACTGTAATTTTCGATGCGATCACAAAACCAGAGCATCTAATTCGGTATTTCACTGCACGTGCAGAAGGAAAGCTCGAGGCCGGTAAAACCGTCCACTGGGCATGGTCGGGAAAACCAGATCAGATTCCCGTTGAAGTTGTGGAGTGCGTAGCCCCTACCCGATTAGTATTTAAGTGGCCAACCCACGACAAAATGTATCTAACCACCGTGCAGTTTGATTTAGAAGACCAACAAGAAAAAGGAACTTTAGTTCGCGTCAGAGAAGGAAAATTTAAATCCGATCAAGCAGGATTTAAAAATACTCATGCGAATACGGGAGGATGGATGCAAATGCTTTGTAATTTAAAAGCATACCTGGAACTTAATGTAGATCTAAGAAGTAATCCATTGCCGCAAAACTGGAAGTAAAAAACTATTCATTAGCCATCAGTAATGCCAACGAAAAAACGTCGGCGACCAGAAAACTTACAACCCGCGCTTGGGCTTCCAGCTCTTCGCGGTTCTTATTTGATAAGATGGATTGTATCTCGTTCAGTTTCCCCGCGATCAAGGGATCTTTCAATGCCTGCGCGAAATTCGTTTTTAATACTTCGAAAATCACCGGCCCCGCATTTTCTTTTTCTATAGCACGCAGAAAATCTAAAGATAAAACATTCGTCGTGCCTTCCCAAATTGAAAAAACTTGGGCATCTCTGAATAACGTGGGTATACCACTGTCCTCGATGTATCCAACTCCACCAAAAATTTCGACGACTTCGCTGACCGCTTCCATACAGCGTTTGGCGGTGTAAAGTTTAATGATTGGAGTTAATGCTCGCAGTAAAACTTTTTCGTTTTCGGAAGCCGTCCCCACTTCGTCTTTACCTAGTAAGTGAGCCACGTAAAATGTCAGGTGAAATGCTTTCGCAAATTCAGCCTCTAGGTTCTGCAAAGTTCTTTTGTGTAACGGTTGCTCACTAATCCTTTTCCCAAATGCAATTCTCTTATCGGAGTAAGAATGGGCTAGCTGTAAAGCGCGGCGCCAGTGTCCCAAAGCACAGATCGAATTGTAAACCCGTGTG
>JAZKJI010000184.1:7513-17999 GCA_040384405.1 Bdellovibrionota bacterium | reverse complement strand
CTGAGTCTCGCGATGTTTTAGCCGTCGTCGAGGGGAATTTTGGTGAAAAACAATACGCATTTTACAAATTAAGAACTGTCGATGGAGTCGCAGTTGAAGTTTACGAGAAAACAGAAAAATCACCAGTTATGAAACAGCGCTTAGAGTTAAAGGAAGTAAAAGACGGCGTATTGGATGTGCAAAAAAGCCCTACTCGATTAGTCCTTACTGATTTTGATGGTGATGGCGATACCGAACTTTTGGTCCCGGTGTTTGATATGCAGCTAAAACCCTTACTTTACATATTCAAGTACAATGGGTCTTCGGAGAGTTTCGATCAGGTCTCACCTTAATCTGTCAGCCCACCAAAACCTGCTATCCCCATAGAATATTGCTAAAGTTTTCAAACCTTTAAGGACCATTGGTTTCGGCACCAACCAAAACCTAACCCGGATCTTCATCAAAGTGCGTCATTAGCTTCTAATTCACAGACAACTTCTTGAAATCTCCCAAGGTATTTTGTTAGGTTCCCTCACACCTTTAAAGGAGTGCGACCTATGAAAAAGCGGACTGTCCTTGCCCTGTTATTGCCGTTGTCCTTGATGTTGTCCGGATGCTTTAGCAATAAAGCGGAATTAGGTTCAGAAAAAAATCCGGTAAAACTTTTCTTCATTCCTTCCGTGGATGCAAAAGTCATTGAATCAAACTCTAAAGCTTTCAAAGAATACCTTGAAGCAAATACCCCTTATAAATTTGAAATCAATATTCCGCAAAGTTACGTGGCGGTTGTTGAAGCATTCGGTACTAAGCGGGCTGACGTTGCTGCAATGACAACTTTTAGTTATTTATTGGCGCATGATAAGTATGGTGCGGAGGCCCTAATCACGGTACTTCGTCACGGTGAAGCTACTTACAAAGCTATGTTTGTTGCTAAAGCCGGTGGACCAATTAAAACAGTTGCTGATTTAAATGGTAAAAAAGTAGCGTTCGTCGATCCAGCATCTACTTCTGGATATATTCTTCCAATGAAATTATTAAAAAGCAGAAACGTTGTTCCTAAAGAAACTGTTTTTGCTGCCAAACACGACAACGTAATTTCCATGGTTTACCAAGGACAAGTTGATGGTGGCGCTGCGTTTTATACTCCTCCGGGACCAGATGGTAAATTAGACGATGCTCGTCGCTTGGTATTAACTCAGTATCCTGACGTCGAAAAGAAAGTTGCGATCATTGAATTAACGGACGCAGTTCCAAATGATCCGGTAATTTTCAGAAAAGAATTACCACCAGAAATGAAAACTAAAATTGTTGATGCACTTTTAGCTTTCGTTAAAACTCCGGAAGGCGCAAAAGCGTTTAAAGAAATCTATGCGGTGACGGATTTGAAAAAAGCAACTGACGCTGACTACGACATCGTTCGAGGAATGTTAAAAGAACTTGGAAAAGATCCTGCGGAGTTAATGAAAAAATAATGGCTGAAAACGTTTTATCAGTTAAAGATTTAGTAAAGATTTACCCAAACGGTGTTCACGCTCTTAAAGGCGTCAGCTTTGACGTTAAGAAGGGTGAATTCTTGGTTATCATTGGATTAAGCGGCTCTGGAAAGTCGACTTTACTTCGTTGTATTAATCGTCTTCATGATCCAACTTCAGGCCAGATAATTTATCACGGTAATGATCTAGCCCAAGCGCAAGGTCCAGAGATCCGTGGGATCAGAAAAAAGATCGCTATGATCTTTCAACACTTTAATTTGATTCCTCGCCACACTGTTTTATCAAACGTGTTGATGGGACGCCTTGGAACAATGGGAAGCTTCAAAAGTATTTTTGGATTTTTCTCGGCCGAAGATAAAGAAAGTGCGCTGAAATATTTAAAACTAGTTGGTATCGCGGAAAAAGCAAAAATCAGGGCAGATCAACTATCCGGTGGACAACAGCAACGGGTAGCAATCGCACGGGCCCTTACTCAGGGACCTGATTTACTTTTGGCGGATGAACCGGTAGCCAGTCTTGATCCTGCGACTTGCCATACGGTGATGGATTATCTTCGTAAAGTTAATCAAGAACTTGGAATTACCATTATCTGTAATCTTCACTTTTTAAGTTTAGTTCGACAGTACGCGACTCGCGTAATTGCACTTAAAGGTGGGGAAAAAGTCTTTGAAGGTTCGCCTTTAGATATCGACGAAGCCTGGTTTGAAAAAATCTATGGTGAAGGTTCAAAGGAAGTCCATGTCAATTAATCACAATCCCTCTACTACTTCTGTTCGAAGAACTATTTTTGACAGCGTTGGATTTGCATTTCTTTTCACAGTTCTTACTTCGCTGATCGTTCAACCAACCGAAGAACAAATGCTTAACCTTGATTTTAATGCCCTATTATTTTTGGGTTTTATCGTCCTGGGCGGATTACTAAGCTATGCCGTGAACAACATGGGAATGAAAACCCTAGGGGAATTACTGTTCGAGCCCGCTTATAAAAAAGCGCGCGAAGAAGCAGTGTCTTGGTACAAAACATTTTGGGGTTGGCAGCTTCTATTACTGTTGATCGCAACTTTTGGGGTTGGACTTTCAAAAACTAAATTCTCTTTGTATGAGTTATTGAATGAAGATGGTTTCAACGGTGCCGTTCGATTATTCCAAGGTTTAGTACATCCTAATTTTGAAGTGTTACCAAAAGCTGTTTTAAATATTATTGAAACTATTTTTATGGCTTTCCTGGCGACGACTTTAGCCATTCCATTAGCTTTTGTTTTAAGTTTTCTTTGCGCAAAAAATATCATGCGCGGTCCATTTGCTTTTATCGTGTATTTATTTTTGCGAACTTTCCTTAACGTTACTCGTTCTATCGAAGCACTTATCTGGGCCATTATATTTTCCGTTTGGGTGGGAATTGGACCATTTGCGGGGATGCTGGCTTTAATGATCCATTCGATTGCTTCACTAGCGAAACAGTATTCGGAAATGGTTGAAGCCGTTAATGAGGGACCGATTGAAGGTATTCAGGCTACGGGGGCTACAAAACTTCAAACTATATGGTTTGCTATCGTTCCCCAGGTTGTGTTGCCTTACATTTCATTTACCGTTTACCGCTGGGATATCAACGTTCGTATGGCTACGATCATTGGTTTAGTTGGTGGTGGTGGTATCGGAACAATGTTAATCCAATATCAGGGTCAAGCCATGTGGCCAGAGGTTGGATGTATTATCCTAGTCATCGCGATCGTCGTTTGGTTACTTGATCAAGCTTCTGCTTATATTCGAGAAGCGCTTAAATAATATCCTTTAAAAAATCTTGGTAGTTAACCCGCTCCTAATCTAAGGGCGCCGGCTGCAATTACTATAATGCCGATAATTTGTTTTCTATTTAGTAAATCCCCTAAGTAAACCGAAAATACCGCCGCAAATAAGATCGATGTGTTTCGTAAGGTAATTGCATAACCAGCACCTGCGTATTGCAGTCCCCATAAGAATAAACCAAACGAGAATGTCGCCGCAATGGCCGCAAATCCAATGGCCCATTTGTTAACCACGTAAACAGTTTTTAACCTTGGAATTAAGTTTTTACGGCCCTGGAACCACAAAAAAGGTAAAGCCATAATCATTGCCGCCGCAAACGAAGAAAATGGTTTTGAACCTTCATGAAGGGCACGGTCATAACACAAATGATAGGCGGCAATGAACAAAGCGCAAAGATAGGGCCAGTACCATCCCTGTGCGCGTCCAATAAAAATATTTTTTTGCGTCAGAAAAATTCCGACAAAAACTAAAACTGCACCAAACATTGCGATGGCGTTTAAAGCTTCACCTAAATATAAATTTGAAACTAACCATACAACAAGCATCGCACCACCACGCATGATCGCGTAAGCCGCCCCTAAACTGGATTTGCTGAGTGATAACGATAAGGTCAGGAAATATCCACCCTCGAAAATTCCTGCCAGCATACTCCAGAATAATCCGCGGGAATTCCCATAGGTAAAATCTTCCAGTAACCAGGCAGTGATTCCGGCCATCAAGTAAGACGCCGTCATACAAAGTATTAGGAAGGCATCTTTGTCTTCAATTTTTTTGACGATGGCATTCCACAGGGCGTGAAGAAAAGCCGAAGTTACTAACAGTACAAATGCGATCACTTCTTTAGATCTCGCCAAGATTTGCCCTGGCGCTGACGTGCATCTTTTTGATAAAAGTTTACTGCTTTTTCATGGGCTTTATAGTTCTCGGTAAAAACGTGTGTTCCATCGTTTTTACTGACGAAAAATAAGTTTTTAGAAATCACAGGTCTTAGAGCTGCTTTCATCGCATCTAATCCTGGGTTACAAATCGGACCCGGTGGTAAACCAAATATCACATAGGTGTTATAGGTAGATGGCGCTAATAAATCTGCTTTAGAAATATTATTTGGCATAGAACCACTGGCTACAAATTTTCCATATAATATTGTCGGATCAGTTTGAAGTTTCATTCCCTGATCTAGCCGGTTAAAAAATACGGAAGAAATCATTGGGCGCTCTTGAGGCGCACCCGTTTCTTTTTCAATTAAGCTGGCCATCGTTACAATTCGGTGGCGGTCCCAATCTTTTATCCGAGAAGGTCTTTCGCTCGCTGGAACTTCGGCAAGGGCTCTTTGGTATTGTGATTCGAATTGGGCAACCATGGCTTGTAAAATGGATTCGACCGTTGTGTATTTTGAAAAGTTATAGGTTTCAGGAAATAAATAACCTTCAAATGAATCTGCTTTTACACCAATGTATTTTTGAATTAATTCTGGATTTCTTGCGGCCCTTAAAAAAACATCCTTCGTCGCAAGGCCCGCTAATTCAACCGCATTTGCTACATCTACGATGTTATCGCCTTCGGGAATTGTTACTACCCTTGGTTTACCTTTACCGCTTGTAAATAACTCTAAAATTTGACGGGGACTTTGCTGTCCTGAAATTTCGTACTCGCCAATTTTAATTCGCGCAGCCCTTTTATTTATTTTAGCATAAAGACGAACTAGTTTGGCCGATTTCCAAACCCCTAGGTCTTCTAATTCCTGAGTCATTTTCCAAAAACTTGTCCCTGGTTTTAAATCGTAAACGATCACTGGAGCGCCCGGTTGATTTGGATTTCCCAGTAAGTGTTTCATGAATAAATAGGAACCAGCGCCCAGGGCACCGGCCAGCAGTACTGCCGCTACTAAAAATACGACGATCTTTTTTCCCACGCTTTATACTTTCTCGAACGTAACGCCAGGTAATTTTTTTGACTCGTCATAAGGAGTTAGGTCCTCAAGGCTCGCCACGGGAATAGTACAATAGTTAATCGCAAAATGGGCAGACGGACGGTCATTGCCGGATTTACCCATACCACCGAATGGAAGTTTTGAACTTGCCCCATTCGTCGTACGATTCCAATTTAGAAGTCCTACGCGAGCTTGAATTAAAGCTTCCTCGTATAGTGCTTTATCTTTGGTAAATAAAGCCATGACTAGTCCATAGCCAGTGCAATTAACGTATTTCATGGTTTCATGGAAATCATTTACTTTCATGATTCCAACGTTTGGACCAAATATTTCTGTTTTTTGGTAAACCGATTGCGGATCGTATTTGTTAACCAAGTGGATGCTTGGGGTAACGTAAAATCCCTTATGTTTTAAATCCAATGCTTTTCCACGCATTAAACTTTCACAGTTTTCACGATTAGCAATTTCTTGAAAGCGAATATATTTTTCCACGGCACCAGCATTAATAAGTGGTCCCATGAAAGGGTTTTCACTCCAATGGCCAATGGTTAATTTTTTTGCTGCTTCGTAAAAGCGGTCAGTAAATTGATCAGCAATTTTTTCATGAACAAATACCCGGCTTGTCCCGGAACATCTTTGTCCCGAAGAAAGATAGGATCCAATTAAGGTTTCATAAATTGCTTTATCAATATCAGCGTCTTCCCAAACAACCGTTGCATTCTTACCGCCCATTTCAAGCGCTAGAATTTTCCAATAATGATTAATGGTTTCTTGCTTGATTCTTAATCCAACTTCGTAAGAGCCGGTAAATAAAATACCGTCTACTTCTTCATTGGCAGCAAGTCTGCGTCCTGACTCGCCATCACCTTGAATCATGTTAAATACACCCTTTGGAAAATCAGCTTTAGCGATTAGCTCTGCGTAAAACTGTCCAACGGATGGGGTTTGTTCAGAGGGTTTAAAAACAATCGTGTTCCCTGCATATAATGCAGGA
Organism: Bdellovibrionota bacterium; assembly: GCA_040384405.1. GTDB lineage: Bacteria > Bdellovibrionota > Bdellovibrionia > Bdellovibrionales > Bdellovibrionaceae > JAZKJI01. The sequence goes on along the minus strand of JAZKJI010000184.1, from coordinate 11,797 downwards.
ATAATGTGTCCGTTTGGTAAATGCGCAGGGAAATTAAAGGGACCAAGTACAGCCATCGCACCCCGTGAACGGTAACGGATAACACCGTCAACTTGGGGAAGTGCATCCTTAATTCTTTCTTCGGCGATTAACTTATTTGAAAAATTAAGGGTGATATCGATTTTGTTAACTAAGGCTTTTGCCTCGGTGGTTGAATCCCACAATGGTTTTCCCGTGTCCCGGGAAATCAGCTCTGCGATTTCTTTTTCATTTTGAATAAAAATTTCTTTTAATCGAAGTAAGTAACTTCTGCGTTCTTTTTCTTCGAGCCTTGCCCATGCAGGGTAAGCGGCTTTGGCCGCGTGACAAGCGACTTCAACGTTGTCCCGGTCAAAACGTAAAGTCATAATGCAATCGCTGGTATCGGCGGGGCTGGTGTTTTTAAATTCGCCGTGGCCTTTTACAACTGGGGTAAAAGTTCCGTTGATGAAATCGCCTAGGTACGCATGGTTTTTCATGTTTGTTCCTTTTGGCTCTCGAAGTTAAATGGAGTCATCATTACTTCTTCACCGATCTCTAGTTCTAAATGCTCGCGCACTTTTTCAGGAATCGCAACATCAGTTCCACGACGATCATAGGGAACCAAAGTTCCTTGGAAATTTTCCTTCGTAGTTCCCAGTAATGCTCGCCCTTGAAATTGCTGGTCTTTAAATTCAGCGATTTTAACTCGCTGTGCTTTTTGAATTGGTAAAATATCTTTGATGGCAGCACCATAATGAGGTCCTCCGTCAAATGGATCAACTTCGTCCAAGTATTTAAATCCGATACTTTCCAACAAATGTTGCGCTGGCTTCGTTGCTTCACCGACGCGGCCCAAAACTAATCTAGCCTTGGGATCCAGCAATGTTAAGTAGATGTCATCTTCCGGAAATAAGCTCTCGATAAATTCTTTGTGGGTTTGGCTCAGTAAATCGGCTTCTTGGTAATTTAGCCCCGTAAATCTGCGACCCAAAGCTTCCCAAAATTCGGAACGGCCTTCATCGGTTAATGGCGGAGTTAATTCACAAAGTACCCGGTCTTCAAATCTTTCTGGATACATTGCCATATATAAAAATCGCATAAGACTGATTTGTTTACCTAATTTTTCAGGACGCCTGCGATAGCTTTTATCAACAAGTAATCCACCGATTTCAGTTGGACCATCAATATCAAGCTGGAAGCGTAAAACTTGGTGGATAAACCCTACGCCCAGGTTTTCACTGAAATGATCGCGGCGATGAATTTGAAAAAAACTGTGGGGAATTTCTTCGTTTCCATGTTTTGCTAAGATTAATGAACTTCCCATGATGACATTTTCCACAATGTCTTCCAGGACAAAAACGTATTCGGCTTTGTCTTTGGGTAAGTCTCCTGCAAAAGAAGCAACACTTCGTTCAATTTTTTCACTTAGGATTTTTCGGTCGCCGGGCAAATTTAACAACGTAAATTGCTTGGCTAAATCAACCAACTGAGAAAGATCATCTGGCCTGACGGCACGTACGAAAAAATTCATAAACAAAACCTCTCGATGGCTTTTTTGTAAAACTCGGTAGCTTTATGCAGATGTTCGATATCCACATTTTCAGTTGGTGTATGTAAATTACCTTCGCGCTTACCCGCTCCGAAACAGACGCAATCAATTCCGGTGCGGGCAAATAAACTGGCTTCGTTAGTTGAAGCTTGGGTAATGCATTGGGAAGGTAAATCCATTTGCCTTAAAATATCTAGACATCCCCGTACCAAAATACTGTTTCGTTCGGTTCTAAATGGGCGTTTGTAATTAACGATGCGAAAGTGCGCACCAATTTGATCACAGACTTTTCTAAGTGATTCCATCCACTCTTCATATATGGATTGCGAAACTTTCGGCGGGATTCGGCAATTTCCAGATATAACGACTGTTTCTTCTTGGGTACGAATCATTCCGATACTTAAAGTAGGAGTTTTTGGTTCAAACTCGATATCTTCAACCTTTGAAAATTCTTTTTCCAAAGATTTAATCGCCGTTCGTAAGGTAATAATTTTAGTGATGATGGTATTTTCCAGTTGCACCGGATCTAATTCAATAAATGCATGGGCCGGAACTGTGTGTGGACTGATCCCACCATCTATTTCCATAACGGCCGTGTTCTGCGGAAGTTGTTCCATATAGGTGAACATTTTTTCGATGGCGCTTTCGCCTAAATGCGGAGTTGCAGAATGGGCCGCACGCCCAGTGAACATTCGGCTTTGTGTTGAAGTACTTTCACGCAAATTATGATTTTGCCTGTATTCAATTTCTACTTCTGAAAAAGGAATTTCCACTTCGACATGGGCAAAACCTTTTGCTGCCGAAATTAAATTTAAATCGCTGGGCTCGCCGATCAGCGCCATTTTAGGAGAAACTTTATTTTTGCGAATCAGTTTTAAGGCGCCTGACATCCCCGTTTCTTCACCAAACGTTGCAACAAGCACGGGGGTTAAAGTCCATTTTGGCCTTGTAGCAAAAGACTTCATTGCTTCAAGCTTACAAAGGAAATCCAATTTTACGTCCGCTGATCCCAGTCCATAAATTTTTCCATCAACAATTCTGGCATCGAATGGATTTTGGTCATTTTTTTCCCACAGCGGGTAGGGACCTGCATCAACGGTATCAAGACGGGTTTGCAACATAAATTCAGCATCGCTTCGCCCACTCTGTGGACGAATGATTAAATTTGCGTGCGGGACATCACCGACGAACTCTTCTTGGAGTTCGACTTGAAGTCCGCATGCAGTTGCTTGTTGGGCTGCCCATTCCATCATCGCTTTGGTGCTCTGGAAAGGGGTGCTGTCGAAAGAAATAATCTTTCGACAGGCTTCGATAAAGTCCATTAAACACCTTCAAGTATTGTTTTTTCTATGACCGATAATGCGATATCGATGTCTTTGTCTTGGATGATTGCAGGAATCAAAAAACGCGCACGAAGCGGATCTTTTCCGCAAGGAAATGCGATCACACCATTGTTAAATAACTTTTTTAAGAAGCTATCGACTTGTTCTTTTTTTCCATCAAACGGAGTAAAGGCCACCATTAAACCCATGCCTTCGGCATCGTTAGCCAATCCCTTACAGGTCGTCGTGTTTAATTTATTAATGCCGTTTACGAAACGCTCGTGGATTTTTTGAATTCTACCTTGAGGACCTAGGTATCCATCATTAACCAGCATATCAAGCATCGCCATTCCGGTAGCCATAGATACAGTAGAGCCTGAAAAAGTTCCCGCGATTAACCCTGGTTTTGGATTATATTCTTCCGTGTACAAAGTTGCGCCCAATTGAGCCGTCTTTGCAATTGTCACCATATCAACGTAAGAACCTAGATCTAATTTTTCAAAAGCAAATACTTCCCCCGTACGAGTGAAAGTTTGAACTTCGTCTAACCAAACGGCGATTTTATTTTGTTTTGCAAATTCTAAAAGTGGAATAAAAAATTCCCGAGGCGCTGGTTGATATCCGCCCTCTCCAAGCATTGGCTCGAATGAAAATACGGCAATTTCCTTCGGTTTTTTAGCTGCGTATTCTTTAAAAGCCGCCAAAGTTTTTTCCGTACTTTGTGGATCACGTTTATCATAGAAAGGAATTCTAAATACTTCGTTATATTCCGGTAAACCTTGTTTGTAGGCAGGGTTATCCGTAACTTCCGCCATCATTGTGGATCTGCCGGCAAAAGCATTTTTAAAACTTATAATGTATTTTGCGGGAGTATGTTTTTGGCGCGCAAGTTTTAACGCGTTTTCATTGGCCATCGTTCCGCACGATGCAAGCCATGCGTGTTTAATTTTACTTTTTTTAGAAGCAAGCCTAACAAGCTTTTCAGTGATCATTTTATATTCTTTATTCGGTTCCAGGTTTCCCTGCATGACGATGTCACTTAAAGCTCCGCGAAGGGCTGCTTCCATCACCTTTGGATGACCGTGACCAAACAAATGAATTCCAATTCCATTAATCAAATCTAATTTGATACTGCCGTTTGCAAGTTCAACGTAAGGTCCCCGTCCTGCACCCGTTCCGATGTAGGGATAATGAAGTGGACGGCCCCGCCATGCTCCGGCCTCATCAATAATTTTCTGACCCGCAACTGCATGCTCGGGATCAATCGGTTTTATCCCGGGAATGTTTGCTTCATTAATGCCCGTGACTTCACGAACAAGGTTTTGGATTAATTCTTGGATTTTGTTGGACTGCTCGATTTGCTGTCCTGCGAGTTGTGACATTTAGACCGTCCTTTAGGAAAACCTTCCTTGA
>JAZKJI010000184.1:6110-7503 GCA_040384405.1 Bdellovibrionota bacterium | reverse complement strand
GATTTTCGAGAGAGGGTTCTAGTTTACTCTCCGCATAAGACCAAGACAAGACACGGGGGGGACATTAGGCTCAGTGTTTAAACCACTTCGAAAACGCGGTGAACTGCGTGATGATTGGATCCATGAAACGAATTTTTGTTTTACTCTTCTTTGTGTCGTCCTGTGTCTTGGCAAACTCGACCTTTCTCGAGGCTTTAAAGTCTTTTCAGGATAAGGATTTCCCTGCTGCAGAGAAGCATTATGTCACACTCTTAAAAGAAAACCCGGAAGATCCTGCTCTGTTAACCAATATGGGCCTTACCCAATGGGAACTTCAGAAAAAAGGGGCGGCTTTAGGTTATTTTCGTCATGCTTTAAATGTGAATCCATCTTTCGAACCAGCACTAAAGGCATTGAACTATTCCCTCTCCCAATTTCCCATCGAGACTCCGACCCATGATTCAGTGATGACCGAGTGGTTGCATGAAAATATTTTTGTCACTATCAGCACTTGGGGTTTGGCCTTAGTTCACCTTTTCACTTTTGTGGGTCTGTTTTGGTGTTTATTGAATTTGGCAAAACGAAAACAAGACGACGGAAGGCCTACTGCAGGGTTGTTAGTCATGATCAGTGTTTTCGGAGTGCTTTGGATTTTATCCCTCGCCGTTCTAATATTAAAAGTGGCTGACCAAATGAAAGTGCGCGGTACAGTGATTGTGAATTCTACCTCTGCCATGGCACTACCTGATCCCAAGAGTGTGCCGCTATTAGAGTTAAAGGAAGGTGTCGACGTTGTCGTTCGCCAAACCCAAAAAGATTGGGTGCAAGTTAATTTTCCCGGAGCCGCGTCGGGCTGGATTCCTGCTTCAAACCTTTATATTCACCAAAAGGGCATGTAACCCGGCATTCACGGTAGAAAAAGCTTTAGAAAGCCGCGGTTTCATTGACTTTCGAGGTCAAAATTCCTTTAATCGTCAGGTATGAACCGATGGTTATTAATAATTTTAGTTATCTCCAGTATTTGGGGTTGCACCAGTACTGAAAAAAATGAAAACACGCCTGAAGGTCTCTTCAAGCAGGGTCAAGAATTTATAAAAGATGAACGTTACGATTTAGCCATCCAACGTTTCCAAGATGTTAAAAATAAATTTCCCTACAGTGCTCTAGCTACGCAATCAGAACTAGAAATTGCGGATGCATATTTTAAACAAGAATCTTTTGCCGAAGCACAAATTGCATATCAAGGTTTCAGAGACCTACATCCCAAACATCCAAAAATTGATTATGTCATTTACCAGTTGGGCATGAGCTATTTTAAACAACTTCCAAGTACAAATGACCGCGATCTAACTTTGGCTTTGGATGCGATTAGAAATTTTCAAGAAGTCTTAAGCAGATTTCCAACTTCCGAATA
>JAZKJI010000184.1:5504-6100 GCA_040384405.1 Bdellovibrionota bacterium | reverse complement strand
GATGAATGCGTTGAAAAGCTTGCTGCGAAAGAAGCGTACATCGGGCATTTCTATTTTAAACGCGAAATTTGGAAAAGTGCCCTACCTAGATTCGAAGCACTTATCGAGAAGTATCCGACCTCCAGTGTGATCCGCGAAGCTTATTCAAAAGCTGCGATCAGCGCGTACCACTTGGGCGAAGCCGAGAAATCTGAAAAATATTATCAAGTATTAAGCGATCGTTATTCTGACAGCAGTGAATTCAGTGATGCACGGAAGGCCCTACGACGATGATGACTTTCAATGAAGAGCTTTTACAAGAAGCGCGACGTAACTTCATTGATGGTAATTATAAAATGGCTGAAAACCTTTTAAGCCAACTTGTTTTAGGTAACTTAAAAAATCCTGAAGTGTTCCAGATGTTGGGAACTATTTATTACGATCAAGGCCAATTTAATAAAGCTATCCGTACTTTCAAACGCGCCATCGAAATTGATCCTAACTACACAGACGCCAGTGTAGGACTTTCCATTATTTTAAATGATTTGGGCCGCTATGAAGAAGGCCGCAAGGTTTTTGAAGATGCGCAAAGTTTATTGGATAAAAAGAAAAATCAA
>JAZKJI010000184.1:0-5494 GCA_040384405.1 Bdellovibrionota bacterium | reverse complement strand
TTGCCTTTAGGTTTCGATTCTTACACGCAACAAACTTTTGCCAACAAAACATTTTTAGTGAACTGCCTCAATTATTTATTGGATGATGAAGGTTTATTGCAATTGCGCGCCCGCGAGATAAAATTGCGTTTATTGGATAAAAAGAAAAATCAATCTGATCCATACCTGGACGAGATGCTTTCAAGAAAGCACGAAGAACTTCATGATTTATATTACCAACATCGCAGATACAAAGAAGCTCACGAGCAAATTTTAAAAGCCGTTCGCCTTTCGCACAGAAAGCCCGAGTTAACTTTAAAATTGGCAGACCTACTGGTGATCTTAAAAGATCCGTTGCGCGCGATTAAAGAGCTTCGAGAAGTTTTAAAAATACAGCCAAAATATATTCCAGCGCGATTAAAGCTGGGATTTTTATTACAACAACAAGGACAACTCCGCGATGCCCGTGATCAGTGGGAGAATGTTCTTAAAGTTGATCCTAAAAACCGCGAAGCACAGGTTCTTTTGGATAAACTCAGCCCAAGGATGTCGCTATGAGAAAAATAAAAGATGAAATGGTTACTTTCCTAAAAGCCGATGAAATCAAACAATTGGTTTCAAAACTTGCTCAACAAATTGAAAATGATTACGAAGGTAAAGATATCGTTTTGATCTGCCCACTACGCGGATCAATGCATTTTATCGCTGACTTGATGAGAGAAATCAGACTTCCCCAACAAGTTGATTTCGTATTCGTTACTTCTTCCGGAAAATCCGGAGTAGTAAAAATCGTAAAAGATATTTCCATGAACATCCGAAATAAAGATGTGATCATCGTGGAAGAAATTATTGATACTGGCAGAACTCTAAGTTTCTTGCGTGACCGCTTGTTAGCTTCAAGCCCAGCTTCGTTAAAAATCGTTACACTTCTTGATAAACCGGCACGGCGGGAAATCCCTCTTCGTGCTGATTATATCGGACGAACAATCGATGATCGGTATGTTGTTGGTTATGGCATGGATTCAGAAGAAATCGGCCGAAACTATTCTGACATTTATCATTTGAAAAATTAATTACCAATCAAGTGGGGGCGGGTTTGCCAACGGGCCTGCCGCAGTGCCAGCGCCGCCTAATTGAAGGCTTGGCGCCCTTAATGATTCCCCGTTTACTAATTTTACTGAGTAACCTACGCGTCCACCATTGATGCAATCACCGGGGATCATCGTTCCAGGAGATGGTTTTTGGGATGGATCACACCGGCCGAATCTAGTGTTGTCGAAGTCATAATCATCGGCGTCGGTTGGAACCCAACTCGTTAACAAGTGTTTTGGATCGAAAACTGTATATGGTAATTCATTTTTTATATCGATAACAAAGTTTGTATTTGCATCGGTCAACGCTTGTTCAGAAATTTGATCAGCGACTGAAAACGTTTTCAATTTCTGATCATCCAGTCTTGAACCAAAATCTGATAACAGGAAAAATTTTCTATTTAGTTTCGCTAATAATTTTTGGATTTTCTCGAAATAATTTTCATAGAAGCGCGGATCTATTGAATAGTAAGTCATATCAAAAATATCCGGAGCAATTGCGCTTAATTCAAGACTTCGCATCATTGGTTTTTGAACGCCCTGTTGAAACGCAAGAATATCGCCGGAAGGATTTTGTGTTTCAAAGTCATCGGCGATATTCGTCCAATGGGAAAAATCTGGTGTTGAATCACCTAGATTATTGGGGTCATAAATTATCGGTTGAATAATTGCCGTCGGGGAATTAAACGACCTCCAAGTGGGATCAGCAGTAAACATCGCTTTCGTGTATTGACCTAATACTGCCCGGGATGTCATTCCTTTTGTGTCACCCGGAAACCGTGAATAGTTGGGAATTCTAGTGGGATCTTTTAAATCGTTGGTACTAACGTTATTTATGTTATCGATTCTCATTGGAACAAGTCCATCGGTTCGATCAGTCAATGAACCTGATGATTTTTTCTGCCCGGGTGCCCAGTTTTTAAAGAACCATGGACCAATTCTTCCTCCGAATGGTTTTGCAAATGCTCTCGCTTCTAATTGTACATTTGATAGTGGTAAGAAAGGAATCTTTGGTGCAGTAACGGCCTTTACACCAACATAGGCATTGCACCACGGGTTCTTCTCGTATCCCAACATAGGGTTAAAAGGTCTTTGTTTACTGAGAACAGATTCTTTTAAAATCAAATATTCATTATAAAGGTTCGGTTCTTTTTGAAGATACTGCTCTAAAAGAGGATATCCAGTAACCGCATCCAGGCGAAGTGGATTTTTAACTTCTTCAAGAGCTACGGGTAGATACTTAATATTACCTGGCGTATTAACACCATTATTTATAACACTTCGACAGTCCGTTAAAGCAGTTACGAATGCTGGTACGACATCAATCTCATTTAACCAAGCTGGAGGTGCATCTTCGTTTGATGAGGTGCCACGGCAATCATCAGCACCCAAACCATTATATATATTTAGCTGCCCAAGAGACTCGCGATTAGCTGAAGTTAAATTATGTTCTAAGGTTTTTCGAATTCCAGTCGTCGCCGCGTCGCCATTTAATTCTGTAAAATTCTTTTCTGGATCGCCTGACCCTACACCACTAAGTCCGAGTGCGATTGTATTTATTGTTCTTCTTCGACTTGCCAAATCTCTGATAAAGGCAACTTTAAATCTGGCTAATAACATCCAATTAAATGGACCAACAAATTCACATCTTTCTTTGATATTATTTAACGCTTTAATAACTGCAGACTTAACGCCTTTACTAATACTTACCACGCCAGTAGCAGGTGGAATTCCCAGGGTTGCCAATGCATTATATTGTTTAAGATCACGACAAGTACTTTCCCCAGCAGGCATCGGTTTAAAGGGAATATAAGTCGCGCAAAAACTTGCATTCATATAATCATCAATACTGGTAGTAGTGCCATCCTTACGATTGCAAGCATAGCTATCATTTTCGCCAGCATTTGAGAGGTCTTTCAATTGTTTGCTATAAGGATGACAGTTTTCAATATCCCCACCCATCCCAATCACCCGGTACCGCCACGCCAATAATTTCCAACTCTGTCTAATCTGATAATTCACGTGCGCAATTGCATTTAGTGATTCAGCTTGTTTCATTGCTCCGTAGTAGGCGGCGAGATCCACAGAGTTTTGCAGATTTACTTTTTGATGGACTAACATTCCGACGTTTACGATCATCGCAAAAAACAGGAAAAGTACCTGGAAAATCAGGGCAATAAAAATGGCTACTTGGCCTTTTTGATTCTTAATCACGACCCTATTATCATAAAATACTTTGGATCATTTGAGGCGCGGTTTTTTTAGGCCTGCCTTTGGTCGGGCTAATTACTGGATACTTTCTTGGATTCGCTGACATTAGCTCCGTTCTCTCTCAAAATAAGAGGGTAAATATATTTCTTCACCTGTTGAAAGGTTAATCCCATGAGATTTTCCACCGCACTTTTTACGGCACTCGTTTTTATTTCTAATACTACCTATGCCCAAGTTACTCCTGCGCCTAAAGCTGCACCAAAACCTGCGGTTACAAAAGCAAAACCTGCATCTAGTTCTGCTAAAGCACCAATTGCCCAAAGTAAGCCTACCGTTTTGTTCGAAGGCTATTCAAAAATCATGAGCGCTGGCGTTCACGTTGGGTACACAGTTGGCCGTTATGAGTTTGATCCTGCTACTAAACGATTTAAAGCAACGACCTTCATCAGAACCGGCCAACTTGGTGCGGATATCATGGAGAGCTTAAAGGCCGAGTGCGATGAAAAATTTGGTCCAATTCGTTACGAGTATACTTCCATCATGGGTAAGCAAATTAAGACAATTGATGCGAAATTTAACCGCGTCACTTCCCCGGCAGTGAAAGGCAAGCCAGGTAAAATTAAGTTACAAATGGTTGCCGTTGTTAAAGAAGGAAATAACTCAAGAACAATTCGAAAAGATTTGGAAGATGGAACATTCCTTAGCGGATTTCTGGTTTACCTAATGCTTCAATCCAAACAAGGGATTCAAACAAACGCCAATTACCAATATAAAGCGATTGCCGAAGAAGATGCCGAAGTCCATAACGGCGAAGCCCGGGTTGATAAACAAGAAAAATTTAATGGCGTAGATACTTTTAAAATTAATAACACATTTAAAAATGTCACCTTCGCGGCTTACGTAACCGACCGTGGTGAAGTAATGGCCACCAAATCCCCTGCCGTTTCTATCGCCACTGAACTGGTTGGAAAATCTTCTGATGCCGTTGGTGCTTTAGGCTTAGCGTCTGGTGTACTGAAAAGCTTATTCGGTGAAGTCCCCACAGGCATGGAAAATGTCGTTTCGCGAACTATGATTGCTGAATCAAAACCCGTTGTGATTCCTTCAGATCCAAAAAAAGATGGCGTTCCGGGTGGCCAAGGAATCATTTTAAAATCTCAAGGCGCTTCTGGCGATCCTTCCGCTGCGCCAAAAGAGGTTCAGTAATGAGTGGATCTATCACCGATCAACTTGGACAATTAATGATCATTGGCATTGATGGCTTTTCGCTATCGGCTGAGGAAAAGAATTTTATTGTTCAAAATGATATCGGTGGTGTGATTTTATTTTCCAGAAATATTCAAACCGCGGACCAGTTAAGAGATCTATGCGATGAAATTCAAAGTCTAAGTTCCCAACAAAAAAGTAAACTTCCTTTATTTGTCAGTGTTGATATGGAAGGTGGGCGCGTTCACCGGTTAAAGCCACCTTTTACCCAATGGCCAGCCCTGGGAAATTTAGGAGTCATTGATAATCCCACGATTAGTTATCACTTTGCAAAAGCAATGGGGTTAGAATTATTTGCGGCCGGCTTTAATTTAAATTTTGCTCCGTGTTTAGATATTTTTAATAATCCCAAAAATCAAGTCATCGGGGATCGCGCAGTGGGCACAACACCCGCGACGGTTGAAAAACATGCATCTGCTTTAGTTCGCGGGTACATCAAATCCCACATCATTCCTTGCGTAAAACATTTTCCCGGTCACGGTAATACTCTGTTGGACAGTCATGATGAACTTCCGGTAGAGGATTCTAATTTTGGTGCCTTGGAACAAAGAGAACTTATCCCTTTTAAGAAAGCATTTCGATCTAAAGCCGATCTGGTTATGACCAGCCACTTATTATTTAAAAATATCGATCCCGATTGGCCCGTTACCCTTTCTGAAAAATTCTTAGGTCCTATTTTACGGGAGGCCTGCCGTTTTCGCGGTGTTGTTGTAACCGATGATATGGATATGAAGGCACTAACGAAAAATTATGCGAAAGATTTCTTACCCGTAAAGGCACTTAAAGCAGGTGCAGATATTTTACTTTATTGTAATGAACCAGCATCGCCCAGAATCGCCATCGAAGCGATGAAAAAAGCAGTGTCCGACAGAAGTTTAGATCTGGCAAAACTGCAAAATTCTTTCGATCGGGTCAATAATTTAAAACAAAAAATTGTCAGCGAATTG
>JAZKJI010000183.1:1903-4894 GCA_040384405.1 Bdellovibrionota bacterium | reverse complement strand
TCTTACAGGTCAGTGCTGCCATCAGTCCCGCAGCCCCGCCCCCGATAATAATTACTTCCTGATCGAACTCGGTTTTTTCGACACTGAACACTCGGTCGACGGTCGCACATGATGATAGCAAACTGCTGCCGGCGATGGCCGTCGAAACTTGCGCAGTTTGTTTCAAAAATTGTCGACGGTTCATGTCAGAGTGACCTCTTTCTTGCTGAATGGCCGGGTAAAGCCTAGCTTCAAAAATCCATGGATAAAATGCAAGCGGAAACCGCCGCCATAACGGCTGATTATGTAGAACCTTTGCTCTTGACTCAAGGGTGGGCCGTGATTCGTGACGCCGTACCTTCTGAATGGCTGCAAGAATTAGCGGCGGATTTTTCTAAACACCGCCATGAATTTAAAGCAGCGGCAATTGGAAAAGGCCGCGAGCTTAATCCCGATACGCGTGGCGATTTGACAATGTGGCTGGAAGAAACGGATCCCCGGAATATTTTTAGTTATTTGGAATGCTTACAGCAGGAATTTAACCGGCGATTTTTTTGGGGTCTAAAAAGATTCGAGTGTCATCTGGCTATTTATCCACCGGGTGGCGGCTACGAGCGGCATATTGATAACCCCCATGGTCAAAACCCAAGGAAGTTAACTTTCTTGGCTTACATGAATGAAAATTGGGCAACGGGTGACGGTGGCGAGCTTCAGATATTTTCTGATGATGGGTTAGTTCTCACTGAGGTCGAACCAAGATGGAATAATTGGTGTTTTTTCTTAAGCGAAAATTTCCCGCATCAAGTCCTTCCGAGTACCAAAGACCGGCAAAGTCTGTCAGGATGGTTCAGGCATGACCTCCACATCTAGTCCCCAACCATTTAAACTTTTAAAAACCATTTTATTTACACGGTGGCAGGCAACTTTTTTTACTTTGTTCGTTTCTTTCAGTGCAACGGCAACCGGCCTTGCCGCTCCGTTTTTTCAAAAACTTTTTGTTGATCATTTAACGGGATATCAAGGCGGACTGGAAAGCGGTCCGCTGGCATTTTTTAGCCAACAAACACCCGCTTTTTTTATTTTCTTAGCGTTTGCGTGTTTTCTGTTAAGTGCCCTTCTCACTCAGTGGACGAATTACCTTGGTTGGAGAGAAGCCATTATTATGCAAGGGGTACTTGCCCATAAACTGTATACAAAAACCCTGGAAATGAAATCGCAAGACTTAAGGGAACGGCCCGTAGGAGAAATCGTTTCACTTTATGCTACCGACATTCCGGGTGCGACAATTTTGTTGGAACAAACTTTACCTACCGGCTCTTCCACTTTTTTTCCCTTGGTATTGGCGCCGCTTTTTTTAGGTTTTATTTTTAAGACCAATTTAACTTTCACCTTAAGCTTGATGTTAGTTGTCGCCGTACTCAATTCGAGCCTCGCATTTCGCCAATCAAAATTCTTCTTCAAATTTAAACAACTTGCTGCCGAAAGAATTGGATTAGTTTCTGAATGGATCCAAAACATTCGAGGATTGCGGCAACTTGGTTGGACCCGCGCCTTTGAAGAAAGAATTTTTGAAAAACGAGAAGTAGAAACCATTAACCGGGTAAAAATGGTCACTAACGGGCAAATAATGAACTCGGTTGCTTCTTCTTCGACATTTATTTTTAACTCGGTTGCGCTGACAAGTTTTGCCTATTTTTCGGATCGCACGTTAAGTCCGGGTGAAATTCTGACTTTGCTTTGGGTGTTGGGGATTTTCCTCACTCGCCCGTTCCGCCAAATGCCTTGGTTTTTTACTTTTGCATTCGATGGTTGGACTTCGATTAAAAGATTGGAAGCCTTTTTTTCACTGCCTCATACCCACACTCACATCGGCAAGGGTCTTCCAGATTCCACAGCTCTAAAAGTTAAAAACCTTTCTTTGGTTTATGGTCCACAGGCGGTCCTGGACAAAATTAGTTTCAGCATTAAAAAGGGCGAACTCGTGGGCATTACGGGTGAAGTGGGCTCTGGCAAGAGCCTGTTGTTTTTATCACTGATCAAAGAAACTGGAGCAAGCATGGAAGAGTTTCTGATAAATGGGAAAGATGTTTCTGATTTAAAATCAAATGAACTACGCGCACTGATTAACTATGTTCCTCAGGAACCATTTATCATGAATGGATCCATCCGGGAAAATTTAGATTTAGAATATGACACCGAAACCAGCGCGCCTGTCCACGAACGCGCTTTAGAAATGGCCAGCTTCAAGCTTGATCAGGAAAAATTGGACCAGGGCCTTGAAGAATTAATCGGAGAGCGCGGAGTAAATTTGTCGGGCGGCCAAAAACAACGCCTGACTTTGGCTCGCGCTTCATTAAAAAATGCGCCACTGGTTTTAATTGATGATGGACTTAGTCAGTTGGATATCCACACCGAGGCAAAAGTTTTTTCGAAATTGATCGAAGGTGAATGGAAAAATCATGCGCGGTTGATAGTGTCGCACCGAATGAGTTTATTAAAAAGAATGGACCGGATTTTATATTTTGAGAACGGTAAATTAGTAGGAGACGGAACATTGGAAGACCTTATTTCCAATAATCCATCTTTTTTAGAATACCTTTCAAAGGAAGAGCAAAATGGAAAAGCAAAACCTGGGATCGAAGTCATCCCAGGATGACTTTGGAAATTTAGCAACAGCGGATTTAAAAGAAGGGTTTTCGGCCCATCTTTATGAGACGCTTTGGATGGCCTATTCGCCGTTCAAAGTTCGCTTGATACTGTCCATTGTTTTGGGCTTTACCGGAAGGTTTCTTTTATTATCGAACGCTAATTTAGTGGGCTATTGGGTCGACCGTGCCTCCCGTCCTCAACATTGGATTAATAATTTTTCAACCGGTGATTTTTTAACCACTTTATTTGTTACTGCTTTCATTGGCTTTGGAATGACGATGGCTTTTCGGGTTATGTTTTCCAGACTTTCGGCAATGGCCGTATCAAGACTGTACGACGAAGTTACTGCCAGAACATCACGCT
>JAZKJI010000183.1:0-1893 GCA_040384405.1 Bdellovibrionota bacterium | reverse complement strand
ACGACGACGACGACGCCCTGCTGAGCATATTCATGATCGGAATCCCGTCGGCCGCATCCTGACCCGGTTTTCCAGCGATTATGGAAACGTCTTTCGATTATTCGGCGGACCACTGGCCGAATTTTTAGCAATTATTTTTGATTTGGTAATCATGACAATTTTAATTGGCGTTGCTAACTGGGTGTTTTTAATTTTCGTCGCATTCATCGCCTCGCTCAATTACGCTGTTTACAGATGGCGGATTCCTCATTTACGGGTAGCTCGACGCTCGCTTTCTTCCAGTCGATCTCCATCAATTGCTCACTATTCCGAAACGGCTCAAGGTTCGACGACAATACGGGCATTTAGTAAAGAGGGATTTTTTATCAAACGTTTCTCTCATCTTGATTCATACTATTTGGGAAATAAAATGAAAACGGTCCGGCAGGTTGTGGGCTTTTCATTTTTGATGAACGCACTTTCTTCGGTATTTTTATTGATCACGGGTCTTGCTGGAATTTGGATGATCCAAATTGGACAAACAACCGTCGGGGCAATCGGGGTCGCATTTAGCTTCATTGTACTTTCTGGAAACGCAGTTCAAATGTTTTTTGAATGGTTGTCACAGTTGGAAGAAGCTTTGGTCGGCGTTGAACGGCTTGACCGTTTGCTGAGACTCCCATTGGAAGAACAAGGAAAACTTCCCGCGTGGACGCAATTTCCTACCCCCCACTTAACTTATGCAGCTGCTGAAGAAACCACTTTAACGGACCGGCCACTGTGTACGGTCGAAAAAGCAACATTAGAATATCGGAATGTATTTTTCAGGTATTCGGCTGGTCTTCCATATTTATTTGAGGGCTTTAATTTTAAAATTAACCCCCGCGAAAAACTTGGAATCATTGGCTCTACCGGCAGCGGTAAATCGACCCTGATGCAAATGTTGATGGGTTTTTACCCCCTGGAAAAAGGTGAGATTAATTTCGCCGGTCAATCGCTGAAGGAAATAGATCTAGAATATTTCCGCCGACACTTTTCCGTTATTTCCCAAGAGACCCTCTTGTTCCGAGCGACTTTAAGAGCGAATCTCGATATGGAAAATAAAAGTTCTGATGAAGAGATTTGGCAAGCCCTGAGCCGCGTACAAATGGACGACTGGGTCCGCTCCAAGCCTGATCAATTGAATTTCGCGGTTGAAGAAAAAGGGGCCAACCTTTCGGCCGGTGAAAAACAATTGTTAAGCCTTGCTCGCTGCCTATTACAAAGGCGTCCGCTGTTAGTGCTGGACGAGGCCACTAGCCATGTCGATCCGGGTTCTGAAGAAATGATGATGCGGGCTTCACGGGAATTTTTTTCAGACCGCACGCAGATTATCATCGCACATCGCTTATCGACTCTTGAACAATGTGATCGAATCTTGTGGCTAGAAAAAGGGCGCATTCATTCCCTGGGCCCAAGTAAAGAAATCCTCCATCAAATGCATTGTGGAACAGACCAACTTCTGACATGATGGCCGCATGTCAGAAATCGAATCCCCACCTACAGATAGCGATGTAGAAGCGTCCACAGAACTTGTGGATTTAGCGGGGCAGTGGTCAGCACTCACGGCGACCGAACGAAAATTAAAATTTAATTCATTACCAAGAACCGAAGCCGAAGATTTATTTCTAAGTTTAGGAACCCACGAACAAGCAGAGTTAATTTCTGAAGCAACAGACCTAGAAAGAAGATCATGGGTACGTCTATTAGCACCGGATGACGTTGCCGATCTTATTCAAGAACTCGGAACTGATTCCAGAGAAGCAATATTAGGATTATTGGATCCGCAAACAAAACGTGAAGTCATAGCCTTACTTGCCTATGCCGAAGACAAAGCCGGCGGACTAATGAGTTCCCGTTACGCGCGTTTAAGAC
>JAZKJI010000182.1:311-4287 GCA_040384405.1 Bdellovibrionota bacterium | reverse complement strand
GGAAATCATTTGTCGCCATTTTTTCAAACAACTCTTGGTTTTTTTGTAAGGTAAAATTTAGAACACGATCTGACACCATTCGCCCAGTCTCGGCAGCACGTTGCAAAATTCTCTTTTTCAATATTTCTGGCCTAGCAAAAACTCTGATTAATATTCGCTCGTAAGCCCGATTATTTGCAATTTCATTGTCCAAAAGCTCATTCCAAGACTTCATGGAAGTTAAGGTAGAGTCAAAAATAATATTCATGTCCAAACTTGTTGCTTGCCGTAAAAGTAAATGGGCAAGGAAAGACGATTCTTCATGAACGTAATCAGAAGCGCCCGGGTCGGAATCTTTTAACTGTCGATACTCGGGAATCATTTCCTTTATTCGGTCAGCATCAATTACAATGTAGGCTTCCGGATTCAATAATTTATTTTCTTTAAGAACACCAATGGTCGTACTTTTTCCTGCACCGGAAGGTCCCGATAACATGACAATTTTTGGATTGTTAGAAGAGGTTCCCTCTTTCAAAAACTCATTGATAATTTTGTCGTGTAACTGCTGGCGGGCGTAATCAAACACGGGAAGTTTGTAGTCTTTCGCGATCTGATCTTTAAAGGAAGCGTAAGGACCAAAGTTTCTACCATTTTTCCAAGCGAACTCCTTGATAGTCTCGGCCATTTCTTCACCATGAGCGTAAGGAACTGCCCCGGTTGTAAAAGCCAAAAATAATATCAGGATATTCTTCATACCATTTAAGTAAAGCAACACGGGTGCCAGGTAAAACGTCATATGTGCCAAACCAAACGATGAAGTGCCAAATACAACATTAAAGCGACGTTTTTGGCTGACGATTTTCATTTTGAAACGCTAAAAAAGTCTTCGATTTTTAGGCTTAATTGGGGTTTTTAGGTTTTTCGAAAAGTGACGGAAATGGGTTCAATTTCAATTGTTTAACACTCCCTTTACTCCAATCGCACGATAATAGAGCTTGGCGGGTCTTACTTTCGCAAGGGTAACTGGCTGATCCCCTATTTACGAAATGCCAGTTTTTTAAGGAAGTTTGATGAAAACCACTGCATCTCAATTCAAATTAGCATTCTTGATTCGAGCGATGCTTGCAATTGTTAGCTTGCAGTTTTTAGTTAGTATCCCCCATTCCGCTTTCAGTGCGGACGCTTGCCAAAATGTATTTCTGCCTCCGGCGAAGAGACCAAATCGATTAAAGGAACTCACGGTTGCTGATCTTCTAAAAATCCAAGAATCAGAGACTAAAGGAAAAACGAGAAAACAAATCAACCAAATGAATAAAAATGAGATCGCTGCCCTCTATGCCCTAAAGTTGCCAAAGAAAGTTTCCGGTAAAGGTGGTGACCGAATCACCAGTATTTCAAGAGAACAAGGCCAAGCCGTAATTGAATCCATTAACAATCATCCGATCATAAATTTTTTCAACAGCCAAAGATACGATCAGCCCGGTGTTTCGATTGGGTTTTGCTTTGGCCGCGCGACTTATGCACATTTAGCTTTACTGAAAATGGGTGTACACCCCGACTCAATTAAAAAAATCTGGGCAGTAGGTCCTATGAATGCCGGTGGTATCATGTGGAGTTTTCACGTAGCAACGGTCGTTCGCTCAACTGAAGGTGGATGGATGGTCATCGATAACTATCCCAATAAGTTATTAAATGTGACTCAATGGATGAATTTATTTAAACAACAAAATAAAGAACACAATTTACGAATCTACTTTACCCAACCAGAAAAGTTTTCCGTTTCCTTAAGTAAATATGACCGGGTACAAATGGGTTTAGACTTAACTGCAGACCAAGATTGGTACCGCAATTATTTCGTCGACTTGATGACTTGGTTTAAAAAACCGGGATCTTTGCAATCCATGGGCTTAAAGGATCTGCGCCCCATTCCGATAGTTGAAAACTAAAAAACCGGCGAGATCTTCGCCGGTCGTAAATTACTTTTTTAATCTTAGGATACTATTTAGTTACTTTTGGAATATCAGAAATCGGAATCCAAAAAGTTGCGTACGCCCTTCCTGGGATCAAACCATCTAATTTCGAAACCATTTGTTCCTTTGGAATGGTGATAGTCTTTCCACCTAAATCAAAAGTTACAGTTTTTTTATTATGTGATTTCAATAGAGCCTCGACTTCAATTGTCTCGGCCATAACTTCTGCCAGGGCAATATTTGATGAAAAGTTCATAACTAAAAAACCAAATAGTAATTTTGCGAAGATCATTGGGTTACTCCTGCTGGTGAATTTCCGATTTCTACGTCTTTAATGCCTGGATCAATTGCGCCGGAGCCCATTCCTGAACGGAAAGTAAGCGCATTTTCTTTTATGACTTTGGAAATGCATTCCGATGCCGTTGGACAAACTACCTGGGTGCCCATGTTAGCGGTTTTACATATTACATTGTTTATTCTATAAGTAGCTTTCCAAAGACCTGGTAACCGACATTGCACAAATCCTGAACAGTAGGTTTCGGTTTTTTTACCATCGCAAGATACTTCCACAAGGCCAGCAGTTCCTCGCTTGGTAACGGCTTCCATACCTTGCACTGACGCATTACCCGGACTCAATCTTTCGGCGTGTCCTTGGTATTCACAATTTCCACTAGCAATGATACTTAGTAATTCTTCACGGGACGGTGGTGCCGCTTTGCTAATCAGCGGCATCAATAGAGTGAGCACTAAATAAAAAACTATTTTCATCATTCACCTCAAGGCTTTATCATTAGAAAAACAAAAGGTGATGGCAATAAATGCGCAGACTTGTCCCCAGGATTACGACCAATGTAGAGGCCAGATATTAGTCGAGTCTGGCCCCGGCTAATCTAGAAATCGGTTACAACTTTTAGTGGATCCAAATAATCCCGCTCGAAATAGGCTTTTAAACTACATGGATGAAATCGCATTTCTGAGATCCCCTTGCTCATAAGTTTTTTTGAAGGAAACGCATCGTTTGCTTTGCTTACAATCATGATTGTCCATCGAACAAAAAGAAAATTACCTTTTGCTTCGGCCGAATCGAAACGCACATAAGCCAATTCGTGTTTAGACCGAGTAGTCTCCCAGTAATCGACCAACTTTTGAAGGCCTTTGTCAGAATACTGAAAATCAACTAACTCAACATTTGGGTCGTAAAGTTTTTCCATTTTATCAAGAGTCACTTCGGACTTAATGCTGTCCCAAGTCTCCCTAACAAGTTCTGCGCGACGATCATTAATTCCGATACATCCCATCTCCGCACTATAAGAAACACAACTAATCCCCATCAATACAACAAAGCAGGCCATTAAATTTTTCATAAGAGTTCTCCTTTTTTCTAAAGAAGGAGGTAACACGGAGTGGGCGTAATAAAGTTAACCTAAGTTAATGATCTCGAATTTTTTGGCATAGTCGTCGCAATTACAATCTGGTGTAAATCAAATCAAAGCTAATGCTTTCAAGGAGAATATTATGACGAAGTTTTTACTATTAGTGACTATATTTGCTTCTTTCGCTGCCAACGCTGGAACAAACAGCTGCGTTTATCTTTCAGGCAGTGTGGCTATCGACGGTATCCACCGCGTATCAGTTAATAAAGACGTGATGACCGTTAAAAAAATGGGACCAAATCTTTCGGAAATAAAAGGATTAGGTTGCGCATACAAAGTTTCTGCAGCGAACGACGAAACTTTTAAAGGTTACAAAGTCGAACAAAAATTAAGTGGACCTTGCCAAAGTTCAATCGAACTTAAAACCGGATATATGATCTCTATCGAAAAACAAAGAGATCAAAATGCATCTAAAGCAAACGGACTTCCAACGCACCACGCACAAGTATACGACATCCCACTTTGGGCAACTCCATGTTCTGCATTAGATAACGCAAAATAATTTAAGTAACGGTCAGCACGTCAAAACGGCGTGCTGACTTTTAATAAGTTAGAAAAATAGGGACAATCGCGATGGTTCTGAAGACGTCAAAT
>JAZKJI010000182.1:0-271 GCA_040384405.1 Bdellovibrionota bacterium | reverse complement strand
GTTCCCACATTCAGTTTCAGTTTCAGTTTCAGTTTCAATCTCGATTCCAAATACAGTCAAAATTAAACCCGCAAAAAACAGTCAGCATTCCAGCTCAAATTCCGTGATGGAATTGAACGGCTTGGTCCTCTCGCGATCGGCCATCATGGCCAATCGCTGCCGGAGCCGGCACCGTTCGCTTGTCACGCCATTGTGGCGTGCCACCAGTTATCGAATGCTATCGCATCCGACAACTGTCGCTCTCTATTCTTCAAGTCCTGTTTCGGGTAGC
>JAZKJI010000181.1:0-6373 GCA_040384405.1 Bdellovibrionota bacterium | reverse complement strand
CTCTTCTGGGGAAAACCCGTAGTTTGAAATCATGTCTTCAGTGACCGCGTAAACTGCTTCCAAAGCTAAGCAAGAAGTTTGGAATAAATCTAACGCTACTTCAAAAGTGTTGGAGGTCGCTAAAGTTCTTCGTCCGAATTTAAAGTAATAATCTAAATCCGTATCCGTCGCTAAATTGATGTAAATTCTTTCGACGGGATCATTGTCAGGCAATTCACTTTGTAATTCTAAAATTCGATCAACCTGTTCTTTATGGACAAACAATGCCTCTAAAATTTCCCGCAATTCTGATGTCGATCGACGGCGGGAACAAATGTCAGAATATAAATTATAAATGATGGCGTCACTTTCGCTGTCATCGCCCCATAAAATTTGTCTGACATCATCCGCTAATCGCATTCGTAACTGCAAGAGCGCTTGAATTTTGTAACCAACTTGTTTTGTTAGTCGCCAAAATCTTCCTGGCTTTAAATTTTTTAAATTATCTTTGTAAAACGCACCCAGAGGGGTGATCTCGTCATACTTTAACTTAGAAAAAATCCGGTCTTCCATTTGGGGTGGAGAGGCCGTGATAAAATATAACGGAAAAATCTCTTCTGCTTTTTTCTGATAGATCGTCCATGCGAGTCCGCGCAGTAAAGTATCAGTACCTGCGACATTTCGTTTTTTACCGGCCCGCTCTAAAATTGCCTGTAGTAAACCATTCAGTGAATCGATTTTGGTGTCCAGATAGGTTTTATCCAAATCCCACACAAAAACATTGGACATGCGCTTTTCCAGTTCTTTTCCTCGATAGGAAAAGAATACGACGTCTCCATCAATTTCTGCCCGGGTTTGCCAATCTGCCATGGCCTATATTCGCTTAAAAGTGCGTCAGAGTGGACTTGAAACTCGGGCTATGATACTCCGTGGCCATGGAAAAAGCTGAAGCTTTACGCTGGAACCAATCATTCTTACTCAAAGAAGGAAGTCCTGCGTTTACTTTCCAAGGTTTTACACTAGTCGAGCCCGTACCTTCGCTGCATAACCTACGAACCCATCCGGTTGAATCTATAGAATTAGGGTCGCAAAGCCCTTGTTCTATTCGCAGTCTTTGGCTCAGTTTTTTTCCCGAAGTTCCAGCAGTTGCATTGGCTGAGCTTTGGACTCATCCGGTTTTTAGTTCGATTTTTAAAAATCCGGTGTTTGCCGAGAAAATCGGATTTCGCGATTTAATTTTATTGGAAAAACTTTTGGATCTTATCAATGTCCAATCTGGCAGCCATAAAGCTTGGCTAGCAGCAAAGAAGATTAGCGTAAATGATTTGCGGTTTCTGACTGGTTTTCACGCTGCCAAGAATTCCGAAGTACTGGAACTACTACAAACTCTAGATGCCAGCAAATCCCAAACGCTGATGTTTTGGGAAAGGTCGCTTGAAGTTCTCGGAATGGAAATGTCTCTGGCGTCAATTAAGGGAATGAAAGATTTTGATCAAGCTTACCAAGAGTTAACCAAATTGCGTTTTCCAACAACTCATGCTCGGGACGAACAAAAAAAATCCAGCGATCTTAGTTGGCCTTCCGGAGTGAAGTCCAAGTGGTCTCGTCGCGGAGATAAAGGCGGGTTTGAACTTTCTTTGTTTGTCAGTCACCCAGCGGAACTAGAGAGACAACTTCGCGGGTTAAAGTCAGTGGTAGATAAATGGACAGTTTAGACATTCTTAAGTCTGAAATGATAATTCCAACTTCAATTATTAACGGAATTGATAAAATATTTATTCACCGCGATTCCTTAGACTCTTTGGTCGCAAAAAGAGTGCAAAAGTATTTCCCTGTAGAAAAAATTGAAATTGTTGATGAAGAGCCTGCGAGTACCAAGGGAAATTTAAGTGCAGAAGCTTTTGATGCTTCGAAAAGAAATATATTAATCACTCCCTATCCGGGATTATTTTTTAAACGCTGCCCGGGTGCTACGCAAAAAAAAGTTCTTACCTGCTGCAATTATTATGTTCTAAATTTAGGTAGCCAGTGCAATATGAATTGCAGCTACTGTTACCTGCAATCTTACCTAAATTCTCCGTTGATGAAAATTTATTCTAATATTGATCAGGCTTTGGAAGAACTGCGCGAAATGGCCGCCACCCACAGTGAATTACCCTACCGTGTTGGTACCGGAGAAGTTATCGACAGTCTTTCCTTGGATGAAATCACTTTGTACTCCAGACGATTGATCGAATTTTTTAGCAAAGGTCGATCACTTCCTTGATATGGGTCCCGCACCCAATGTCGTTGTCAGTTGGTCGATTAATCCCTCCTACATTATTGAACGCGAAGAACACGGAACCGCGCGCTTTCACGAGCGAATGGCTGCGGCCAGAAAATGCCGGGACGCAGGCTTTAAAGTCGCATTTCATATTGATCCGATGATCTGGCATCCCGAATGGAAAGAAAACTATCGCGAAGTCGTTAAAGAAATCACCACTCACTTTACGCCTGAAGAAATTCATGTAATTTCCTTGGGAAGTTTACGCTTTCAACCTGAACAACGTCATTTAATGCGGGAACGCTTTGGAATGAAATCCTTGGTCACCCAAGCCGAAATGTTTCCGTCGGAAGGTGGGAAACTTCGTTATGATATGGCCTTACGTCACGAAATGTTCCAATTTATGAAAAATGAGTTCGCCGCCGCTGGCTCGTCATGGAAAATATTCCTATGTATGGAAACGCCAGAGACGTGGATTAGCACCTTCGAAGCTACTCCAATGCAGGTTCCTGGACTGCAGGAACTTTTCCGTCCTCTGCCTAAAATTTTATAGGGCATCAATGATTTCAGTTCTGCTTGCTTTGTTTTTATTGTTCCCCGGCTTGCTCTTTTCAGCTCAGTCCACCGAATCCCATACTCAGATTGGTTCGGGGAATAAATCTTTACACATTATCTCTGTGGGCAATCCTGCGAACCCACCGGTTTTATTTATCCATGGGTCTCCGGGTGACTGGAAGGTTTGGCAAAGAATGATGAATGACCCGAAGCTTGCGGGCTTTCACTTAATTGCCGTTGATCGCCCGGGTTATGGTCAATCCCAACCCGGTATTCCGATGTTATCCATATCAGAGCAATCTAATTTAATTGCCGAAGCACTGAAACAAAATAGAAGTAATCAGTCAGCGATCATCGTTGGCCATTCTTACGGCGGCGCGGTGGCCTCGCAACTGGCAACAACCAAGGGGATAAAAGTTAAAGGCTTAGTACTTGCGGCTCCTGCATTAGATCCAAAATTAGAAAATCATTTTTATTATAATGTGATGAATGTAGCGCCGCAGGCATTGCCCGAAAAAATAAGAGTTAGCACGAAAGAAAGTGTGGCATTACCAAACCAACTTGAAAATCTGGGGCCAGAACTCACCAAAATAAATTCTGTCCCCGTCGTTTTCATTCAGGGTTCCCGCGATATCGTCGTAAGTACGAAAACGGTTAGATATGCTCGTAAGGTTTTTGCCAATACAACTTTTGATGAAGTTTCCTTGAAGGGCCAGGGCCACTCTTTACCCAGGGAAAATCCGGAATCAATCATTCAAGGAGTATTGCAGTTATCCCGGTCAAATCCATTATTGCTTAACAATTCGGAAGATCTCCCCAGAGTCGGTCGATAGATAAATCCAACCATCCGGGCCTTCTTTAACATCACGAATTCTTTTTCCGTTGTCTTGCAATAAACGTTCTTCGTTAACTACTTTACCGTCTTTAATTCTTAAACGGTTCAGGTGAGTTAGTTTTAGTGCCCCGGAAAATACATCACCACTCCAACCCTCTAAAGCGGTGCCTCGATAGATCAGTAATCCCGAAGGCGCAATGGAAGGATCCCAATAATGAAGTGGCTGCTCCATTCCTGGTTTACTTGTACCTTCCCCAATTTTTGTTCCGTCGTAATTCACACCGTAGGAAATCACGGGCCAACCATAGTTTTTGCCTGCGACGATAACATTTATCTCATCCCCACCTCGGGCTCCGTGTTCCTGTTCCCACAAGGTGTCTGTAGTGGAATCATAAAATAAACCTTGGGCGTTTCGATGACCTAAAGAATATATTTCAGGTAAGGCTCCGGCCGTTGCGGCAAACGGATTACCTGGGGCGGGTTTTCCACTATCAGTTAACTTTAAAACTTTTCCGATATGACTATTTAGCTTCTGAGCATTGTCCCGGGCTTTATCAAAGTGATCTCCCATGGTCATAAAAAGTGCGTTGCCCTTACCCCAAGCCAATCGCGAACCAATATTTAAAGTTGATGGAAAAGGTTTCTGTACTTCAAATATTTTTTCAAAACCATCCAGGGTGTTATTTTTCAAAACTCCACGTCCCAAGCAACTTGTCGCCGCACTTGCGGTCCCACACGTATAACTTAAATAAACTAATTTATTTTTTGAGAATTCGGGATGAAGTGCCACATCCATTAATCCACCTTGTCCCACGGCCAAAACTTTAGGAACTCCGGTAATCTGTTGGGTCTTTTTAGTGGTTAGATTGAAAACTTTTAAGGTGCCTATCCGATTAGTAAGAATAATATTTTGGGAATCTAAAAACTCAAAGCCCCAAACAACGCCTTCACCACTGGTTACGGGTTCTAATCGCAACTTCATTCCCTCCGAGGTGAAATCCTGAGCTGAACTGACATTGGCAATGAACGAAAATAAAAAGGCATATAAATAGATGAAACGTAAGTTCATAGATCCTCCGACGATCACTACACCTAAAAGAATTAAAGCACGCAAGCACCAACCCGGGCGCGGCAGTGATTTCGTTTCGACATTATCGGCAGGAATTATTTATTTTCTAAAAGAATCTTGTTCCATGGGACATTTTTGACCGGGAAGTTTATCCAAGACTCATCTTTGGGAAAATCAGCGGGTTTATCTTCGGTGTAACCCATATGCTCTAGGAATGCAGTTAATGCACATAAGAAACTATCAAAAGCATGACTATTAGAAATCATTAACTTGCGGTCAGCCGCGTATACGAAGGCTAAGTTTTTTTCTTCAAGTGCCGCCAATATTGTTCTTCGACTGTCTTCACCAGATACGGAATGCTTATGTCGACGAAGATGATTTTTTTGAACTTCAAGTTGGCTTCCCAATCGCCATAGGGTCAATCGAGGGTGAACTTCAATTGCCGGAATATTTAGCCTGCGAAGAATAAACGCAGCTCTCGCGACCAACGGAGCGCTATTCGAACCCATTACATGGGGTAGGACGATTCTTTCATCCAGCTCGGTCGCCAAATACATTTCCGCCGCACGTTGGGTATAAGGAGTAAAAACTTTTTTTGGTTTTTTGGGCTGAAGATTTTTTTCAGACCATTTCCACATCCATTGGATATGGTCCGCATTACAGTTTTCAAAACCAGGACACGTTAATTTGCAACTTAAACACAAGGGTAGTTTCCATGGGATATCGACCGCGATCGTTTTGGTCTGCGCTTGATATTGCATGATGATTTCGTGGATTTTTAAATCCGCAGAGATCGTTGAATCTGATTTTATTTTTTCAAAAATTTTAGAAAGAAATAATCTTTTTTGATCGGGATAATATTCCAACAAACTCAAACAGGCCTTATCAGTTTTACCGCCCGCCAATGACAATCCTAAAAAGCCCACGGATGCAGGCTTAGTCCCTACGGTAGGGGCTCCACTGGCGCCGCTTGAAGAACTTGGAATCCATGGGTTTGACATGCTTTCTTTACTGTTTCATGTTTTGACGGTTCCGTCCAGAGGACCACACATCCCCCGCCGCCAGCACCGCATATTTTAAAGGCTGCGGATCCATTTTCCTTTGAAAGTTGGCGTAATTTTTCAATTTCAGGACTTGTGAATGCCGGAGTTAATTGAAGCCTGCATTCTAGCTCCTGATCTAAAAGGCCCGGAAGGTCTTTCCACCTTTGTTCCCGAACCAGCTTCTCGACCTGGGAAGACACGTCTTTTAGGCCTCGTAATGCATTAACGATCTTTTGATCCTTGGATACGACACCTTTTAACACTTCAAAATTATTTAGACCGGAATGATGCGTGCGGCCCGTGTAAACAAGAATAAGGTGATCTTTAAAACCAACAGATGGAGGAGAAAAGACTTCCTGTCCAATCCCCTGCCAAGAATATTTTATTAAACTTAGTCCACCCGTGACTGCGGGGTAATAATCTTGAGTGCCCGTCGGAGTCATCAAAACCTGGGCTTCCATATTATGACAAATTTGAACCAATTCGTGAACGGTTTTCCACCGAACGCCGAGCCATTGTCCAAAGGCTTTCATCATTGTAACAGTGAGACTTGAGCTGCCGCCCAATCCGCCTCCCACTGGGGATTCCGACGACGTTTTTAATCTAAACCCTTGGGTCGGTTTCCAAAA
>JAZKJI010000180.1:10919-20331 GCA_040384405.1 Bdellovibrionota bacterium | reverse complement strand
ATAATGTAAAGAAAAAATACTTTAAATGCTGCTGATAGGAACTTTGGTAATGGATCCAGCGAAAGACTCAAAATCCAAGCGCATAGGGTGCTTAAAAAAAAGGAAAATGATTTTCCCCACTCCGGAAAAAACAAAAGACAGATAATAAATGAAATTAGAACAGAAAATTCCGGCGGATAGAAAAGCGAATTCTTTTTAAAAAACTTTCGGAGAGACATTTCGACGACGGCCCGGGTGCCAGGTGCTTGAAAACCTGTCGCGATATTAAAAAACCAGCAAATGAATGTTGCCCATCGCCCTAATCCCAATAAATTAATGATGTTTTCAAGCAGTACAAAATGACTTCCAGAGACCACGATCAAATGGGTCAGCGAATATTCCCTTAGCAACGTCGTTTCTGACGATGGATTTAAACTTACTCCACAAACTAATCCCTTAAGTAGGGGCGAATACGCCGAAGCGGGGGAAAGCTCTGCACAATACTGGGAAGCACTAAGGGAAAGCCAAACAATCCACTGTTTGCCCAGGGCAAACCAAAAAATAAAAATCATTGATAGAGTACAGCCAATCTTGTTTACGATGGGAAATAGCAGCCACCGAAAAATTCCTAAGGCAGTGCTGATTTGATCCCAGAAATGACGAAATTGTTGTGCATAGTTCTTGTAAAGACTCATCAGCACGAGGCTTAGGTCAAGTTTAAGACCAGCCTCAGGAGAAAAAGAGGACCAGGTGACAAGCACTGAATCCGGTACTCTAATAATTTAAGATCTGACATTCCGTGCTTAATATAAGTTCGCCTTTTCCGAATTCATTTGGAAATTCGTCTATTTGCGTCTGCCCAAAATTAAATCATTTCGTTCAAACCCTTGATTTTAGAAGGTTTCATGGATCGCTTTGGGGGTTTTTATACATTTCGTGTGGAAAACTCGGACTTGAGGGGGAAAAATGGATCAGTCATAATTAAAAGAACCTCATGGAGGAGGAAATATGAAACTGCATCATGGCGTTTTTTGCTTGCTGATCATCACCCTTACCCAATTTGCCCAAGCGGCAAAACCATCCGTTAATTCAATGGCCAAACAAAATTTGATCATCGAGTTAACTGGAAAAGATCCATCAAAAATGACGGATGTGGGGCTTTACTCCGAGTTAGTTGCGACTTATCAGTCGAACAACGAGATTGCGTTTAAAAGCAGGCTCCAAAGTTTCATGCAAAATTATTCTAAAAGTACTTATGCGGACAATGCACTTTTTTTAGCGGGTCGCATGGCTTTGGAAAATAAAAATTATCCGGAAGCATTAAGATACTTTCACCGCATTACAGTTCAGTATCCAAATAGTAACAAAGTTGTAGCTGCGCAATTCTCTAAAGCAGTTGCTTACAAAAAAATGAATTTAAACCCACAGGCAAAAAAAGTATTTACGGAAATTACACGTAAATATCCTGGTAGCCCAGAGGGTTTCCGCGCTCAAAACGAAATTCGCCTAATTAGATAAAATAATGAGAGTAACGTTATTCTTACTTTCTTCTTTAATTATCTATTCTTCTTGGGCGTCAGAACCCCAAGAGCGTAAATTTTTTGATGAGTATAGAAAGTATTCCGCCGAGCCAACTGACGAACGCATTTGGACTCAAGCCATTTCCCAACAAAAAGAGCGTCTTTATCTAGTTCAAAAAGGGGATACACTTTGGGACGTTTCCCGCGTACTTTTTGGTGATCCTGAATTTTGGCCAAAAATTTGGTCGTTAAATCAGGGTATGATCTATAATCCGCACGAAATTTTACCGGCAATGACTCTGAATTTTTACGAAGGTTCAGCACTTGCTCCTCCGACATTAAGCATGGGAACTACGACCATCCCTCAGGCTGCGGCGGCAGCGGGCGGCGCAACGATCAATAAAGATCCAGATAAAATTGATACGGTCGGTGGCAAAGTGGTTGATACCAGCGGAGCAACACTGCTAGGAAAACCGGGCGCTTCAAAAATGCCATACCGGGATGTTCCAGAAAACTTCACGAACTATCCATTGCTTAATAAATCAAGGCAGGTCGAGATTCCTCCGTTCGTTCCTCCGCCACCGCGTCCGCAAGCACATTATAATTTAAGATATATGATCGTTTCAAATCGTCCTGCCAGCGTAGCTTCTTTGATAGAACTTGGACGAGATAATGTTTTTGCAAGTATTGGTGATCTGGTTGATGTGCAGGCCAAAGGACAATTAACTGAAGAGCGATATACATTTGTAGAATTGGTAAAATCTAAAAACGACTATTACATCTATAAGTACGTTGCCGAAGCAAAGATAAAAGAAAGCATCGGGAATTCAAAGTACGTTTTGGAAATCATAAACTCTCAAGAGCCAATTCCTAAAGAAGCGATTTTGATTGCAGGGGAAATTCCTAAAATTGAAATGAAGCCTAATGAAGACCCGCCGGATGGGCGTAAGTATGACCTTTTCGAAATTCCGCCACTATCTCAGCAAGAGCAGGCGACTTTACAGAATATATTTTTTATCCGTGGTGGTGGCGAGCTTTCACCGGGAATGGAATTAACGATAGAGTCCATCGAAAACGGGCGTCGACCTCGCATAGTCGGTAAGGGATTAATTGTTCAATCATCCGAAAAATATTCCACGCTATTAGTAACGGAAAGTCTTTCCGGAATTAAGCAAGGTGACATAGCTGTTTCTTATTAGTTACTTTTTTCCGTCAGGCTCTATTCTTGCGAACGAATGCAGGAATGAGTTTCTTTAATCATTTAAAATCAATCGAGCATTCCCCTGTCCGTTGGCAGGTCGAAGCCGAAGTTCTAACTTCGTTGCAGGCAGGGTATCCGTTAGAAGAGCTTCCTTGTTTAATGGATCCCTTAGTTTCCGAAGCGAAAGTTCCCGAAACATATGTGCCGTTAAGAACCCGAATTTTTAGAAATGAAGATTCATATCCGAAAAGCTTAGAGAAAATGTTCGATGCGCCTTGGAGTATCAGCGCTGAAGGAACAGAAATTCTAATTAATGCCCGTTCCTGGTTAGGGGTGGTGGGATCTCGAGACCCGGATTCCCGTAGTCGGCAGTGGATGGACTATCATTTGGCTGAAATTTTGCGCAAAACCAATTGCGGAATCGTCAGCGGGGGAGCTCGGGGTGTTGACGACCTGGCCCATCGGATTTCAATGCAGGAAAAGCGGCAGACTTTAGTGGTTTTGCCATCAGGATTGGATCAAATTTATCCCTCCACTTGGAATCGTGAAAAACAACGCTGCATGGATCGTGGTGCTGTCTTTATCTCAGAGTATGCAGACCAACAAGAAATGCGAAAATATTTGTTTAGTCACCGGAACCGCTTAATTGCCGCACTTTCTACGGCAGTTCTGATCATTCAGGCAGCAGAAAAAAGTGGAACTTTGATGACGGCGCACCGAGCGTTGGAATTAGGAAAACCAGTTTACGTTTTGCCGGCGCACCCGTTGGAAAAACCTTTCGCAGGGAATTTGGAACTACTTAAAGAGGGTGCGCAGCTTGTGACGAATGCTCAAGATTTAATCAGCTTTATGTCTGTCGATGCTGATTCTAATTTTCACATGGTCGACCAGTAGGGGACAATAGTCCGGTTGATCACTACCCATAGAGGTATCAATTTGCCCCAAAAAAATGTCAAAAAAAATGAAATTCTATGAAAAAAGGTTTTGAACTTTGGGCTATTTTGAAACAACATTATTAGTAAGGGAGGGGCGATGTGGTCAAGGATGACCGTGGTGGTAAGGACGCTGCTGCATCGCTCATTTTTCTAGGAATCTTCTAACTCCCTAAAATCAAATAAAATTCTTAAAAATCAAAACTTCAAGTTAAAGTAATTTCTAAGGTTCGATAACTGGACCAGAATACTCTATTGGGAATTGTTTAGAGGTATAACTCTATTTGGTTTTGATTAGTGCCATTTGTTTTTCAGGCTCCAAATTGCAAATATTCCGAACATAAAATTAGGGGCCCAAAGGGCCACGCCGGGGTGGATATCCCCGGACCGAGCATAACTTTCACTACCGATGTAAAATACCCAATAAACTATGATCACGACCAAGGATAAAATCAACCCACCGGCCTTCTGACTGCGCAATTGGGTTTGAGTGCCCAATGCCACGCCAATCATGGCAAAGATTAAACACAGGGCCGTTAAAGCCCAACGTTTATTCATCTCGATTAACATTAGTTTATTAAGTTCCGGCGTTTTGTTTTCTGCCAATGATTCTCGAATATCTTTCAGCGTAAATGACTGAGGAGATTTATCACGATCCTTAATATTCAATGGTTCATATAATTTGATATCATAACTTTTAAATTGAATTTTGGTGTGAGTCTCGGCACTGCGATGGATGTCTCCGTCATTTAACCGTAACAAAATACTTTGACCACTAAAGCTGGGGTCCTGCACCAGACTTCCGCTTTTAGCAATAATGGTTAGCGGATTTTGCGGATCCCGCTCGTCATAAATAAAAATATTCTGCATTTCCCCGCGGGTCGAATCCACCTGGTTAGCATAAACAACCAGGTCAAAGAAACCGTCTGAAAATGTACCAGCCTTAATGTTCGCAGCTGCTTTCGATTGGGCTAATCGATTCGAAAGTACTTCAAATCGGCGATTTCCCCAGGGTGCAATTTCAAAAGAAGTTTGCGCTGAAATAATACCGATGATTAATCCCAACACAACAGCCGGTGCGGTGATTGTACCCATGTTCACGCCACAAGCTTTCATTGCGATGATCTCTGAATTTTGGCTAAGACGGCTGTAGGTCATGATAATGGAAAAAAGCAAAGACATCGGAAGTAAAACCGGAAGTAATGAAATACAAACGTAGCCGATTAACTCAGCCAAAGTTTTAACTTCGACTCCATGACCAATCGCTAAATCGGTCATCCGTAACACTTGGAACATCAAAATGATAAAAAGAAATACCAAGAGACCTAGCAAAAAGCTGGGGATTATCTCAAAAAATATATATCGCTGCAGTCTCATGGGCCGAGTATAGCCCAACCTAGTGGCGGTGGAAACGAATTCCCCCGACGCTTGTCGGGGAAAATTGCGCAAAATGCGTCCATATTGCGCTCTTTCAGGATGTCAGAGACAATATTTCCATGAGTCGCGTGTTGCTTTTGTATGACGATTACACTGAATTGACCACCATCGAACTAAACTTGAAAAAAGTTGGTTTTGACGTGATTGGAATTTCCAACGAGTTTTCCTTATCGCAGCAATTGCTGTCATTTAATCCGGAAGTAGTTATCGCTTGCGGTGGCTCCTCAAGAGTAAATTCCGTCAGCGTGGGAAAAAAACTTAAAGACACTCCCAGATGGACCGGAAAATCCTTACTGATTTTTCATCCAGGTGCGAAGCCCGTTCCAGAAGATTTATTGAAATTAAGAATGGATTTTGCTTTAGAGCATCCAGTTCCATTTACTCAGTTGCTCGGTGTCTTGGCACAAATGTTAGAAGTGTCCGGTGAAGCGTTAAAAGATCGATGGAACAAAGCTCAGATGACCGAAGAAGACGATTCCAGCGTCACTTTTACCAGTGATGGTGAAGAGGCCGGCGAATCAGTGTTTGTTACGGGTGGTAATGACGACAGTTTGGCCAGCGAGATTAACGATTTAGAGCGACGGGAAATTCAAAAAGAAATCGGCGCAAAG
The DNA here is from genome assembly GCA_040384405.1 of Bdellovibrionota bacterium. Taxonomy (GTDB): domain Bacteria; phylum Bdellovibrionota; class Bdellovibrionia; order Bdellovibrionales; family Bdellovibrionaceae; genus JAZKJI01. The sequence goes on along the minus strand of JAZKJI010000180.1, from coordinate 14,651 downwards.
AACTGGAACAAGGAATTGACCGAATACGAGCAGCGCCGGAAGGATAAAAGACCTTCAATTACCGCAATTGCAAAAGAAGTAGGCTTCGATCCCCGAAAAAGACTCAGTAAAAAAGAATCCAAGAAACGCTTAAAGAGTTTAAAAGAGGAATGGAGCGAAAAAGAGCTCGATTCTCAAGATAAATCACGCCAAGAGTTTACGCGGGCGCTGTTTAAAAAAAGTCGTTGAAAGCCCCCAGCGACAGGCATAAAAATGGGGCTGTGTTGGAGGTACCATTATGGCTACATCGGTTGCAGTAACAGACCATTCTTTCGAAACTGAAGTTCTAGAATCATCAACTCCGGTATTAGTAGATTTTTGGGCTGAATGGTGTGGACCGTGCCGCGCACTAACTCCAAAACTAGAAGAGATCGCCAAAGAAATGGGCGACAAAGTCCGCATCGTAAAAGTAAACGTCGATGAAAATCAGATGACGCCACAAAAATACGGAATCCGCGGAATCCCAGCAATGCTACTATTCAAAGGCGGCAGCGAAGTCGGCCAACTAGTAGGCAACCACCCAAAAGACGCAATCGTCGACTTCCTAAACAAAAACATTTAGTAAATTCAGTATAACCGTAACCGTCTCGGTCTACAGTCTACAGTTTACAGTTTGCTCAGCACTTCGAATAAAAGAATTAAAGGCAGAGTGATTACACTCTGTCTTTTTTTTTCGTTACTGTCGGTCTATTTCTAGATTCACTACAAATGACGATTTTGCTCAACGACCAGCTGACTGCGTTGTCGGCAGCTCCTTTTCTCTCCAACGTGGAGGTACCACGCCTCCGCGAAAAGGAGCAACCTCCGCCTTGCATCTGGCCCTTGATCAAAAGTCGATTGGTCGCCCCAGGAGGGGAGGGTTCGCATCACTTCGTTTGCTTCCGAAATCCCACAACCGATATCTAGACCAAAACATCATCCGTATCAGTATCAGAAGCCGAAAACTCAACCGACATCAGCAAACCAACAACTAGACTGAAACAAATGTTAATGCCAATGCTAATGTCGCCAACTCCCACTGGCACCGGCACAGAGTAACGGAATACTGGAGACAGGCACCGGCACTGAGTTTTTCGGTTTGCAGTTTTCAGGTGCAGTTTTCAGTTTCAGATCAGTTCCGGTTGCAGTCGCCGTCGCGGATACAGTTTTCTGTCCCGTTGCAGTTGTCCAAAAAAAATAAAAGCGGGCAGCGCCCGCTCATTTTTTCAAAAGTTATGTAGTCTCAGTTGAAAGTTCAAGTTCGCAGGAAAAAGTTATTCAGTAGCAGAATCAGAAGTAAGTTTGACTCGTACTTTGTATGTTGTTTCGGAGCGGCATACCGTTTCCATTGCTACAGTTTCGCATTTCATCTTTCCGCAGTTTGTGGAAATAATTTTGTTTCCAACATTATTTTCGCGAAATTCTTTTTTCCAATCATTGCATGATTGTTTCCAGTTTTTTCTGGCATTTTGTAATAGTGGAGCAGCGTCGCCCTCAATTTCGTCTTTTCCTTCTTCAATCTTGTAGGTTAGATCGTGGCCGACAGAATGTTTTTTTCTTACTTCGATTGTAGTAAGTTCTTTGTCATTCATATCTTCTTTGATTTGAATTTGTTGGGCTGATGCAAAGCTTAGAATGCAACTTAGAATTACCGTTAACATCGTCATAAAAACTCCTACTTAGAATGGATAATGATTTAATTTTTCTTGGTGATCTAGAACAAATATCTTCGGTACGCGACACTTGATACTAATCCCAGGCCAACCATGGTCGTTAGCATACTTGATCCACCATAGGAAACAAGCGGGAGCGGCACGCCGACAATCGGTAATAATCCAATAACCATTCCGACGTTCACAAACATATGCCAAAAGATGTAACAAAGAATCCCGACGCAAAGCAGAGAACCAAATTTATCCCTGGCGTGTGTTGCTATGCGCACGATCTGTAGAAATAAAAATGTAAATAAACTGATGGTTAATAGTGAACCGACAAAACCCCACTCTTCGCTCAGAACGCTGTAAATAAAATCGGTGTGGCGTTCTGGTAAGAATTCAAGTTGAGATTGAGTTCCTTTTTTAAAACCTTTACCTAAAAATTTTCCACTACCCACGGCAATTTTGGATTGGATGCTGTTATATCCGGAACCCCTGGGATCATTGTGGGGTGCTACGAAAGTTAGAATTCGATTTTTTTGATAATCATGAAGAACAAAACGCCATGCAATTGGTACGGCAACGATGGCCGCTAACACTGCCATCACCACAATGTATTTTCGTACTTTCAAAAATACGATCATTGAAATGCCGATGGATAACAACATTAACGCCGTTCCCAAGTCAGGTTGCTCTACCACCAGAACAAATGGGATTCCCAGTAGAATTAAGGGAAGCATTAAGCCTTTAAAACCCATCCCATGTTTTGGAATCGTTCGATGAGCCATCATTTTCGCAATGACCATGACCAAAGCTAATTTCATTGTTTCGGATGGTTGGTAATTGAAAAATCCTAAATTAATCCAACGTTGGGCACCGAGGGCAACCTTACCGAAGAAGGTCACATACAAAATCGCACCTAAATTCAGTACGTAAATCGCCAATGCGATCTTCATTACGAACGCATAATCGAAAATCGTTACGATAAAGAATAAACTCCAGCCTACTCCCAGCCATACAAACTGGTTAATGAAAAGCTGTTCAACCGAAGTATCGTTAGGGCCGTGGGTTGCGCTATATAAATTTACCAGCCCGATAACTTGTAGAAATATAATTATGATGACCAACTGCCAATCAAGTTTGCGGAAAAATGTTCTTTCTTCCAGGCGCATCGACAATTCCATTATTCACCTTCCGTCGTGGCAGCAGGCTCTTTTACTTTTACGACTTTTGGGTTTTTTATCGCGGCTTTAATAGCTGCTTCAATCATACCCGGATGATATTTTCTAAAATAAGTTTCCATTACATCCCGTACAACGGGTGCCGCTCCGGTATTCCCGTGACAGGAATGTTCTGCTAAGAATGCTACCGTAATTTCAGGCTTTTCTGCAGGTGCATAGGCAATATACCAACCATGATGCCGTTGATGAACAGGGCGGGACATACAGCTGGAATAAATTTGATCAGCCGAAAATCCCATTACCTGCGCGGTTCCGGTTTTACCTGCCATTTCAACGCCAGGAATTTTCCAATACCTTGCAGTCCCCTTAGCGCCATTTGCAACCCGGCGCATACCTTCTTTAACAATTTTGAAAGTTTTAAGGTCAATCTTTATCCCGTTACCTTGAATCTGAGTAAGATCGCGCAACATTTTTGGAAAAGTTTCGTGTAATGTTTTTCCTTCTTGGTCGACGACTTTGTGAATAATAAAAGGTTTAACAACTTTTCCTTCGGTGCCGATTGCATTGTATGCAATTGCCATTTGTAGAGCAGTGGTGACAACGAAGCCTTGTCCAATTGCTGTACTTAAATTTTCCCCACCTTGCCACTCTTCACCGATTGCCGCTTTTTTCCATGCAGAGTTAGGCATTAACCCCGGAACTTCTCGCGCTAACTCGATGCCGGTTTTGATTCCAATGCCAAGTAAAGAAAGATAGTCATACATTTTGTCGACGCCCAAAGCGATTCCCATTTTATAAAAGAAAACGTTACTGCTTTCTTCAATGGCTTGGTAAACGGTGACATTTCCGTGCCCACCTTTTATCGAGTCATGGTAAGG
>JAZKJI010000180.1:8885-10909 GCA_040384405.1 Bdellovibrionota bacterium | reverse complement strand
AGGACGCCGGCCATAGTAAAAAACCCCAGGCGCTGCCACTACTGTCGAATCTGTTATTATTTTTTCTTGAAGAGCCGCCAATGCGATCATTGGCTTCATTGTGGATCCCGGCGAAGAGTGATCTTGAATAGCTTTATTTCTTAACGGTTTAAATGGGTCGTTAATTAATTTCGACCAAGTCTGTCCGGAAATTCCCGTCGCAAATTCATTCGGATCAAACGAGGGCGAATTTACCCATGCTAAGATCTCACCATTGGTTTTCATAGCTACTAGAGCGCCTATGCGTTCCATCGCTTTCATGGATTTATAAGCTTGCTCCTGTATGTCTTTATCAATAGTTAAAATTGCGTTGTTGCCATGGATGGCAGTGCGATCTTGAATTTGTTCCCCGTAAATGTTGGGAATTTGAGTTTCGGTTTCGCGCCCATGAGCATCGACTTGAATAAAACTAGTTCCATCTGTTCCTCGAATATCGCGCTCTAATGTTTCTTCGAGGCCGCTTTTTCCGATGACATCACCTTGTTCGAATTTAAGTTGGCCTTTATATAGATCATTTAAATAAGGTATTTGGCGTTTTGAAATTTCGCCGACATAGCCAAATAACTGCGCTCCGTTTTCCGTTAATGGATAATATCTGACAATTGATTCGCGAATTTCTAAACCGGGATTTTCTAGCCGCATTCTTTTCAACCGAACAACCTCATCCCGCGACAGATTTTCTTTTATTCGCACAGGACTAAATGGGCCATTTATTTTGCGGCTCTTTTGTATCTTTGTAACCAGTTTATCGGCTTCGGTGCCTACTAACGGTGCAATACTTTTCGCCAAGGATTCCAAGTTCTCTACGTATTGGGGGAGCACTACTGCTTCAAAGCCCGGAAGATTTTCCACCAAAACTTTTCCGTCGCGATCCAATAATAATCCGCGGGGAGCTGCCATTTTGATTTGTTTAAATCGATTTTTTTCAGAGAAGTCCCTCAGCTCATTTCCGGAAATAATTTGTAGAAACCACAAGCGAACTGTAAACAGCGTCACCGTGCAAATAAGTAAGATATAGAATAATTTGTACCTACCCCAATACTCTTTGGCTTCTTCGGGGTTGGTTACGTATTCACTCACGACTTATACTCCTGCTGCCAAGTCATATCGGATAACGTCCAACGATCGACAGCCTGTAACCAATAATAAAGTGGAAAAGAAAAAAGTGGTGTCAGTAGCACTTGTACGATCCGGTCAAAAAATAAAAGCGACGATGGATTAGATTCAAAGAATGCCGAACCTAACCAAAAAATCACGTGAAAGAAAAACGCAGCTGCCGTGCACATTAAAGAAAAGTATCCGGCGCCACCCCAGTACAAACGGGATTTCGTCATATAGATTCCAACGAATAAAACGAAAACTGACAGCGAAAGAATTCCTAAAGAAACGGCACTCATGGAAAAAACCACAATCATAAAAATGTAGGAAAGTACCAGTGCCAGGGCCGACGGACGGTAAAGCATAATGTAAACGTAAACGATCAGCCACAACAGGGGGGAAGGGATATTTCCAAAAATTTGATACCAAAATGTCGTTTGGAATCCGCTCACCACGTAAAGCGTGAAAAATAAAATTAAAATATTCAAACCCCAGCGGTAAAGCTTCATGGATTTGTGCCCTCACTCGCTCCGCTTGCAGGAAGAGTGGTTGTTGTTGTAGCAGGTTTTGGTGCGACAGCAGCGGTTTTAACTGCAGGCTTAGTAACAGGTTTCACCGCTGCAGGCGCATCGGGTTTGGTTCCAGTTGGTGCGGCTGGTTTTACAGCTTCAGGATCGGATTTGTTTGTAGCAATTGTTCCGGCCATCGAAGTGTCAGCAGAAGATGCGTCACCGGATGCGGCCGCAGTGGCAGAAGCAGGCATAAAGCGGGTAGCAAGATCTTGTTCTTTGGCATCAGCAATAACAAAAACTTCTTCAACTTTGGATGGATCAACCATGGGTTTTAATTCCACTTTAAGTGATACACTGTGAGTTTTTCGCTCGACA
>JAZKJI010000180.1:0-8875 GCA_040384405.1 Bdellovibrionota bacterium | reverse complement strand
CACCTTCTTTAACGTCTTCAGTTCGCTCGACGTATTTTAAACTGCATTCTTGAGTGCCTTTACCTTCGACGATTCCGCGAGCACGGGATCTTTGCACCACTCCGTCTACGACAGAGTACCGGTCACTGACCAACATCACCGATGCTTGATGCGTATCGGGCCGAAAAATGTAACCAACGACGCCGTCTAAAGTGATAACGCCCATGCCATTTTTAATTCCGTCGGCGGTACCTTTGTTAATTGTCAAAGTGTTGTGGTCAGTCATTAAGTCTTTACCCATAACTTCCGCCGCAATCAGACGCATCGGGGTGGTTTGCTTAAAATCCAAAAGTTTACGCAGGCGATCGATTTCGTTTTCTTTTTCACGCAAAATTCGAAGTTCAGCTTGAAGTTTTTCGCTTTGGGTTTTTAGCTCGCTGTTATCTTTTTTAACGTTTATCAGGTTTAAATACAGGCCAGTCGTTCCCCGCACTTCCGCACTGAAAAAATAGAATACATTTTGCACACCTTGGCTCAGTAAAAAGAAGGGTCTCGAAACCCAGGTCGACTCGACGGGCTTTTGCTGCACATTGATTGAAATCAAGGGAAGCAGGCAGGCAAAGAATAATAACACGATCTTACGCATGTTGAGGTTCAGGAAGTTCACCGAGTTTTCCCCTTGATAAAATTCTCTTTTTAGAATTTCATGTATTGGTTTATTCAATTGTTCCAAAGGAGATCCTATGAGTCAAAGCCTGGCTTCAAAACTTCGTCGCCAACTTTCTTCTAAAAATGCGACCAAAAACGCCACTGCCATCATACTTTTCGGTGCTATTGCACTGACTTTTGTGTTTGTCGGTATGCCAGGTAATGACGGTGGAATGGGCGTTGGGTACGTCGCTCGAGTGAATAACTCGCTTATCAGCATCGCTGACTTCCAAACCCAGGAAAAACAGATTTCAGATCAAATGTCGTCGCTATTTGGCGGACAAATGCCTTTTGGTGCACAGCAAAACCAATTTAAACAACAGGCGATTAATCAACTCGTGCGCTTCGAATTGGCCAACCAAGCGGCTCAGAAAGAGCGTATTTTAGCCACAGACTCGGAAATTAAGGACTATATCACCAAGGATATTCCGGCATTTCAGGAAAACGGGCAGTTTCAACGTGAACGTTATTCGAACTATTTAGCGTCTATGCGCATGAATCCGGGCGAATTCGAGGCAAAACTTCGCAAAGAAGTAAATAATTTGCGATTACTGCGACTATTCGAGGCAGCAAACGTGGATAACAAATTATCTCAAGAGCAAGCCAATCAAATGAAAGCTCAAAAAATGAATCTGCAGTTTTTGCGAATCGATCGCGAAGCTTTGGCTGCCTCCAGAAAAGCTTCTGCGGATGAAGTGTCTAAAAATATGGCACAAGATGGTTTTCGCAAACGGGTAGAAGACCGATTTAATTTAACAAAAGGTAAATTCGACCAGGCCGAGCAAGTTCACGCACAACATATTTTGGTTATGACCAAACAAGGTGAAGCCTCCGCTGAAACTAAAGCTTTAGAAAAAATCAAAAAAATTCAAAGCGAAGTAAACCCACAGAATTTCGCAGCTATGGCTCAGAAGCACAGCGATGATCCGGGCAGCGCTAAAAAAGGTGGGGATTTAGGTTTTTTCACTAAAGGCAAAATGGATCCAGAGTTTGAAAAGGTAGCATTCTCTTTAAAGCCTGGTGAAGTTTCTCAGCCCGTAAAAACAGAATTCGGTTATCACTTAATTAAAGTAACAGATAAAAAAACTGCGAAGACCGCAGCGCTTGCGGATCACCAAAATCAGATCGCTTCCCAAATTTTGGCAGAAGACCAACTAGATAAAGATATCAAAGCGCTTCAAGAAGCAGTGAGTGGTGGAAACTACGATGAAGTTGCAAAGTTTCAAAAAGATTGGAATGTAAACTGGCAAGAAACGGGATTTTTTGACATGTCCCAAGATTCAATTGCCCAGTTGCCAGTTGAAGATCTTGGTTTCGTCGCGGGATTAACCAAAGAAAAACCGTGGGGAGCAAAGGTTGTATCTGGCCGCGGTGGCGAGAGCTACATAGTGAAACTAAAAGATTCAAAAACGGACGCCTTGCCTGCAACTGCCGTTGCTGACGCGGGTCCCGAGGGCCGACGTCAAAAATCTTTCGGTTTTTATGATGGATTTATCCGTCAATTCGAAAAGCAGTCGACCATTCAAGTAAATCAAAAAGTTCTTCAGTAAATGAATCCGTCGTTTCATTTGCAACGACCATTACCCTTGGATGTTTCAACACTCCAGGGGTTTTTATTTTCAGGTCCTGGGTCGACGGTCCAAGAGACCTGGAAGTGGAGTATAGGTATTGAAGGCCCGGTAGATCCAGAATCGGGAATGATACTAAACTTAGTTCATGTTCAAAGAATAATGGAAGATGCGGAAAATCATTGGAAGAACCCAAAAGTTCTAACTTTGTTTTCAACGATTGACGAAAAATTCCATTTTCTTAAAGAGGCACTTAAGCCATTTCCCACGGTGAAAATCAAAACTATTTGCCTTGAAGATGCCGAAGGAAAATGGACGTGGAATTTCCATGCAGATTCCGCTTCCTGCGAACTTGGTTACCGAACTTTGGCAATGTGGATGTCAGATACAGGAATAGCATCCCGTCATTTTATGCGATGGAGTTGGATTTTCCCTCTGAAGCACGCAGGCCTTGAATTATGGGAAAGCCTTTTTGCTTATTTAGCGAAAGTTCCCGCGTGGAACGAAAAAAGTGTCGATGCCTTTTTGCAAAACGCTTACTCGGAAGAAGTGACGATCGAAGGCTTAACTGAAAATGTAGTTTGGAAAAAAAGCTGGTCTTAACTTCAAGAAAGTCTTTTGATGTCACGTGAACCAAAAAGTCGTTAATGGTTCACGCGAAACGTCAGTGACTCCTTATTTTGGATCACTCCACAACTGGCACTGACCATCTATGCAGGTCACCTTTTTATTTTCACTCGAAGATCGAAATTTCATCGTCGAACATTGCAAACGCCAGGCATCGTATTTTTCAAAAAATTTGGAATTTACAGCATCTGCAACACTGCAGCCCTTTCTAATTCCCTTACAATCCGCGTCTGCTATGCAAATTTTATGAGCTTTAGGAATGGCGAGGGGTGCCGCAATACACAACGATGGGAAAAGAGATGCAAAAATAAAGCATATTAAAATAATTCTCTTAACCACGAAAAGAGAATAACTTTTCCGATCGTCAAACTCAAGCATGCAGTTCTCATCGAAAAATATCTCCTAGTACTTCGCTAAAAGTATTTCTAATTCAGGTTTCAGCGTAGGCCAATCGCGATCAATAGCCGCGTAAAAGTGATAATCCTTACTTTCGCCGTTAGGTAAAATCCGGCGGTTCCGTAAAATTCCCTCTAAACGAATTCCTAAACGTTTCATCGCCACCTGGGACGGGATATTTTCAATCATCACCCGGAATTCCACACGTTTAAGTTTTAAAACTTCAAAGCAGTATTTCAACAGTAAATATTTCGATTCCGTATTCACGAAAGTGCGTTGCCATTTTTTTGCGATCCAGGTTCCGCCAATTTCCGTCATTTTATTTTCAGGTTCACAGTTCATAAAATTGGTCATTCCATAAATTTCGGACTCATCTTTACTTAAAAAAACTAATCCCTGGCCTTTTCGATTTTGGATATTTGCCAGGGCAGCGTCGTAGCGGGTTTTGAATTTTTCGGGAGTATTGATTCCGAATGCGCGTTCGTGAAATGAACCTTCATATAACAATGCATGAGCCAAATCTTTCCAATCCACGGCAGCTAACGTGCGAATCGTTACTCTTTTTCCTTCGATAAGGACTGGATCAAACAAGGTCATCAAAAACCCCTAGCGCTTCTTTAAAAACTTTGGCGTAAATGCGTCGGGCAATAGTTCGGCAAATAAATAAACTTTAAATTTTGTTTTAGAGCTCGCAGCAATGACCCAAGTATTTGGCGAGCAAAACTCTGCCATCACTTGCCGGCATAAACCGCACGGTGGCCAAATTTCACCTTCACTGGTTGCCACGCAAACTACGTCCAATGGAACCGCGGCATCTTCGCTGACGGCTTTCCAAATCGCGACTCTTTCGGCACAGACGGTTGCACCGTAAGACGCGTTCTCTATATTGCAACCTTGATAAATTTTCCCCTTCGCCGTCAAGACTGCAGCACCAACTTTAACCGTAGAGTAAGGAGAATGGGAACTTTTACGGGCGTCGAAAGCTTTCGTAATTAATCGTTCGATTTTGGCTTTGGTAAGTACATCTAGTTTCATAATATTTTATAACCTACTGATTCTAGAATCCGTGCAGTTTTCATCAAAGGCAATCCTTGAATGGCAGAAAAATCAGAGCTCTCGATTTTTTCAAAAAGAAATAGTCCCTTTGATTCAATTTTATAACTGCCGGCACAGTCGTATGGTGTCTCGGTTTTTAAATAGCTCTCGATTTGCTGCTCGGTCAGAGATTTCATTTTAAGCCGAGTGATGTCGACAAAACTGTAGGGGCGGCGTTGGTGGAAGATACAGACGGCCGTAATTAACTCGTGAGTTTGGGCGCGCATTTCTAGCAAAGTTTTCCGGGATTTTTCGAATCCGCCGGATTTGCCGATAATTTTTCCGTTAAAGGCGACCAGTTGATCACCACCGATAACCGTAGGAGCTGCGTCCAGCAAGCTTTCCGCTTTGATATAAGCCAGGCGCTGGGCCAATGCTAAAGGCGACCACAGGTCTTTTTTCTCGGCTTCTTCGTCAGCCAAGGGTTTTAAAGCGGTAAATGGCAGTCCCAACCGTGAAAGTTGCTCACGGCGATAGGGGGAAGTGCTGGCCAAAACTATCTTTTCGCTCATTCTTTGTGTTATAGTCCCAGACCTTATGAACGGACAAGAGAGAACCAAACCTTCTAAACTTCCTGACGTGGCGGTCGATCAAGAACCCCACCATATGCCACTGGCATGGGTCGGAATGAACGAGATCGAAATTCCGGTTCGCATCACTTCATCGGAAGAGGGAAGTTTTTTAGTTCCGGCCCGCGCCGAAGTAAAAGTCAGATTAGAAACGGCTGACCGTGGAATACATATGTCCCGTTTATTTGTAGGCCTTCAAAGCGAAATGGCCCGTACCGAGATTAATACTTCCTCTTTACAAAATTTGACGGAAAAACTTTTGCAAAGCCAAAAGGATCTGTCCAAAGAAGTTTACTTATCTTTAAAATTTGAATTACCGGTTTTGCGTCCCAGCTTGCTCTCTCATAATCAAGGGTGGCGCAGTTATCCGGTGGTGATTTCAGCTTACCGGGGACCTCAAGGTTACCGCGAATATTTAGATGTTCTTGTGACTTATTCCAGTACTTGTCCGATGTCGGCGGCACTATCTCGACAAATAAACAGCCAGGCATTTGCGGAAAATTTTAAAGAAAACATGGTTAACAAAGATACGATAGAGGCTTGGTTGTTAACTCCACAAGCGATGGCGGCGACTCCCCATGCGCAAAGGTCAACGGCGCGTGTGCGCGTAGAAAAAAGTGCTGAATCAAAATTTACGATGAAAGATTTAATTGAAATCGTCGAGTCGACATTACAAACCGCCGTACAATCGGCGGTTAAGCGGGAAGACGAGCAAGAATTTGCCCGCCGGAATGCTACCAACTTAATGTTCTGTGAAGATGCCGCGCGAAAGGTGCAAGCCGCCCTTAAAAATCAGACAGACCTTCGCGATTTCTACGGTGAATTTCATCACTTAGAGAGCCTGCATCCTCATAATGCGGTTAGCCATATTCAGAAGTCCGATGGTGGACTCAATTCTTTTGCGATTCCCACCTTCCTGCGCTAGTAATCGTAATGATTTTTATTTTCATTTAGATACTAGAGGTGCCCATGGAACGTACAGCTTTACCGCTTTTACCCCGTCAATCAGACGATGATATCAAAGTTTTTGAATCCGATTATGGTGATGATGATTTCAAATTGATCATCCGAAAATTAAATTTGAAAGTGACTCACCAACGTTTGGCAATTTTAAAGTGCATGCACGAAGGTCGTCGCCACGTGACTGCTCAAGAACTGTACGAAAAAGTAAATAAATTAAATCCAGAGATCGGTTTTGCCACAGTTTACCGTTTTTTACGTTCGCTAGCTGAAAACCAAATGGTAACTGAAGTTCGTATGGGTGGATTGCCTGCCCGATACGAGTTAACTCCGAAATCCCATCACGATCACTTAACTTGCATTAAGTGCAACAAAATTTGCGAATTCGAAAATAACGCTATTGAGCGACTGCAAGAAAAAGTTGCGGTTCAATTCGGATTTATTCTCACTCATCACGTGTTAGAGCTTTACGGCGTCTGTCCTCATTGCCAGAATGAGAGTGATGGCAGAGATCGTCATACGCGGAGCACGCGAACATAATTTAAAAGACATCAGCCTAGAGATTCCGCGGAATAAAATCACGGTTCTCACGGGGCTTAGTGGCAGTGGGAAATCAAGTCTCGCTTTTGACACTGTCTATGCGGAAGGCCAGCGACGATACATCGAAGGTCTTTCGACCTATGCCAGAAATTTCCTAGAACAATTAAAAAAACCAGAAATTGATTCTATCACTGGCTTATCACCAGCCATCGCGATCGATCAAAAATCCGTCAGCACAAATCCAAGATCCACAGTCGGGACGGTAACGGAAGTCTATGATTACCTACGGTTGCTGTACGCAAAAGTTGGAATCCCAGAATGTCCAACTCATCATATTCCATTATCCAGTTCTACGCCTGCCCGAATTGTTGAAGAAGTACTGACAGAAATAGATGGAACAAAGTTTTTTGTTTTAGCTCCGGTCGCTAAAGGAAAAAAAGGTGAGTTCTCGGTTGAATTTCAAAAGTGGTTAAAGGCCGGTTATATCAAAGCACGTATCGATGGAAAAATGGTCGAGATGACCCCATCATTAAAATTAGCAAAAACCAAAGCCCACGATATTGATTTGGTGATCGATCAATTAATTATTAAAAAAGACGTTAAAGGTAGGCTTTCTGAAAGTATTAATTCGGCATTAAGTTTGGCTCAGGGCCATGTTTCTATTGAATTTACGACGGGGGCCCGCAAGAATTTCTCGCTCCACTCTGCTTGTCCCGCGTGTGGGTATAGTTTTCCGGAATTTGAACCTCGTATATTTAGTTTCAATAATCCTCGCGGAGCTTGTCCGACTTGTAATGGTTTAGGAACGATGGACCTTGTCGAAGAAGAAGTTTTTTCCAATGGTGATATTGGAAATAAACGGCTTGAACAGGTGAAATATACTTACAAGGGAAAAAAAGTTGCGGATTCAGATGATGACGAAGCCGAAGAGGATTTAGTTTTATCTGAATGTCCAACTTGCCATGGCACCAGGTTAAGACCTGAAGTATTGAATATTAAAATTGGCGGAAATCATATTTCCCATGTGGCAAAGTTGAGTATCGTTGAACTTCGAAAATGGAGCGAAACCTTGAAGTGGTCTCCGCGTGAAAAATTAATCGCGGAAAAAATTATTAAACAAATTCAAGACCGCTCGAATTATTTACTGCGGGTAGGGTGCGGATATCTCAGTCTTGACCGACCGTCGCGAACTTTATCCGGTGGTGAAGGCCAGCGCATCAGATTAGCGACCCAAGTGGGATCATCATTAATTGGTGTTATGTACGTAATGGATGAACCAAGTATTGGACTTCATCCGCGCGATCATCATCGGCTTTTAGAAATTATCGGTGAACTTCGCGACCGTGGAAACACGGTGATTCTGGTTGAACACGATGAAGATACAATGAGATATGCGGATTACATTGTGGATTTGGGTCCACAGGCAGGGCGGCAAGGCGGCGCGATTATGGCGCGTGGAACACCGGCCGAGATCGAGCGAAATCCGAACAGTTTAACGGGAAGGTATTTATCCGGTGAATTGAGGATTCCTATTCCAGCAGCACGCCGGGTTGGTAACGGAAAATTCTTAGAGCTTTTCGGTGCTACGGGAAATAACTTAAGAAATGTTGATTTAAAACTTCCGTTGGGAAAACTAAATTGTATCACCGGAGTCTCGGGAAGCGGGAAGAGTACATTAATTATCGATACTCTTTATAAAATATTAGCTCGCGATTTCTATAAAGCCCATGTGATACCTGCGCCGTACCGGAAAATTACAGGTTTGGAATTTATTGACAAAGTTATCGAGATAAACCAGAAACCGATCGGGCGAACTCCGCGTTCCACCCCGGCGACCTATACAGGATTATTTCCAATCATTCGTGATTTATTTGCTCAATTACCTGATTCGAAACTTCGTGGATATGGACCTGGTCACTTTAGTTTTAACGTCAAAGGCGGCCGCTGTGAAAATTGCCAAGGCCATGGGCAAATTAGGGTTGAAATGCATTTCATGAGTGATGTTTTCGTCACTTGTGATGTTTGTCGCGGAAATCGATATAACCGCGACGTTCAAAATATCAAGTACAAGGGCTTATCAATTGCTGACGTACTAAACTTAACAATTGGTGAAGCCTTAGAGTTTTTTAAGCATCAGCCCCAAATTCACCGCAAAGTATTAACACTTCATCAAGTGGGTCTTGATTACATGACCCTCGGCCAAAGTTCGACGACTTTGTCAGGTGGAGAAGCACAACGGGTAAAATTGAGTAAAGAATTGTCAAAGCGCGGAACGGGAAAAACACTATACATTTTAGACGAGCCAACGACGGGACTTCATTTTGATGATATCAAAAAACTTGTCGAGCTTCTGCAAAGCCTGACTGACCAAGGAAATACGCTGTTAGTTATTGAACACAATTTAGAAGTCGTAAAAGCTTCTGATCATGTGAT
>JAZKJI010000179.1:44453-53257 GCA_040384405.1 Bdellovibrionota bacterium | reverse complement strand
CCTTACTTCAGGCAGCCTACTTTTGAGGTTCTAATGATCGCAGCAGTTTTTCCCGGACAAGGTAGTCAAGCTCCAGGAATGGGAAAAAGTTATTTCGATCAATTTAAAATTGCCCAAGATACATTCAAAGAAGCTTCGGAAAACCTAAGTATTGATCTAGCTCAATTATGTTTTGAAGGTCCTCCGTCAGAATTAGCTTTAACTCAAAACACTCAGCCAGCTTTACTTTGCGTATCGACCGCGATTTATCGCGTTTTGAATACAGAATTTGGATTTAAACCTCAGATCGCTGCCGGCCACTCTATCGGAGAATACGCAGCGATGGTCGCGACCGGGGCCCTAGATTTTAAAACCGCAATCAAGGCTGTTCGGTTACGAGGACACGCAATGCAAGAAGCTGTTCCCATCGGTAATGGTGGAATGGTTGCGGTTATTGGACTTGAAGATCATCAAGTAAAACACATTTGCGAGTGGGCAGAAAAAGAATCTGGATGTGCCCCGCTTGTCCCTGCAAATTATAATTGCCCGGGCCAAGTCGTGATCAGCGGAAATAAAAAAACAATCGATTATTTGATTTCCAACTTTGACGCTTCTAAGTTCGCAGGATTTCCAACTCGTGTGAAGTTAATGCCGTTAAATGTATCTGCCCCATTTCATTGCTCACTGATGCGTCCAGCGGAAGTTAGAATGATGACTTTTTTCTCGACCGTTAATTTTCAAAGACCGGCTTTTCCCATTGTACAAAACGTAAGCGCTCAAGCCGAAACAAATCCGGAAGTACTTAAAAACCAACTGGTTTCTCAAGTGTCAGCTCCCGTCAGATGGACTGAATCTGTTAAAACAGTGACTGCCCTTGGTGTAAATACCATCGTTGAAATCGGCCACGGAAAAGTACTGGCCGGCTTGATTAAAAAAATCAGTCCTGACCAACTCGTTCTTACGACACAAGACGCAACTGATTTAGAAAATTTGCGCTCTGGTTTGAAGGCATTGGGTCATTAAAATGCCTTGAGGAACCTCAAGGTTTAATAAATAGTAAGTCCGTAATTAAACACAAAAATAACAATAGAAATCACGCGGTTAATGGCAAGATTTGACGGACAACAATTTTTCGTAACAGGTGGGAGTCGTGGTATCGGCGCTTCCATCGTCCAGCATTTAGCCAGCGAAGGTGCCATTGTTCATTTCACTTACGCTTCTCAAGAAGCTAAAGCCCAAGAGGTTTTAAACCAGCTACCCGGTAAAGGTCACACCTGTCTTAAGCTTGATTTAAGCGATTTAGATTCTATCGAAAAAACTTGCAGTGAATTTCTAGAAAAAAATCCTGGCATTAACGGAATCGTTAATAATGCTGGATTTACCAAAGACCAATTATTTATTCGTACAAAGCGCGAAGATTTTGAAAGCGTCTTGCGGGTTAACCTGACTGGCACTTTTACGATGTGTCAGCTCTTCGGCCGCTATTTAATGAAAAAACGCCAGGGTTCCATCGTAAATTTAAGTTCGGTCGTTGCTCATCTGGGAAACCCGGGCCAGGCGGCCTATACGGCTTCCAAGGCCGGTGTAGAAGCCATGACCCGAACATTAGCTCTAGAACTATCCAGCCGCCATGTAAGGGTAAACTGTGTGGCTCCTGGGTTTATTGATACAGATATGACCCACGCACTTGCAGATAACATCAAACAGCAGTTAGTATCTCGAATTCCACTCGAAAGAATGGGCACCGGGAAAGATATCGCAGCGGCAGTTGCGTATTTGTTAAGTGATGAATCGTCCTACATAACTGGACAGGTTCTGCACGTAAACGGCGGAATGTACTTAGGTTAAATTTTAATAATTAATAGAAATCTTTTAAGGAGGTTTTAAATGAGTCCTAAAATCAAAGAAATCATTGTCGAGCAACTTGGCGTTGATCCAGAAAAAGTAAAATCAGAAGCTTCATTCATCGACGATCTTGGTGCAGACAGCTTAGACATCGTTGAACTTGTTATGGCGATGGAAGAAGAATTCGACATCGAAATTCCAGACGAAGACGCAGAAAAATTAAAAACAGTTCAAGACGTAACTGATTATCTTTCTAAAAAAGGAAAAGCATAAAGTATGAGCCAGTCCCACCAAAGACGAACCATTACTGAACGACGAGTTGTTGTTACAGGCATGGGGGCCGTCAGCCCTTTAGGACTTAGTCTTGAAGAGACTTGGAAGAACTGCCTTGAAGGCCGTTCCGGGATTGCGCCAATTACTAAATTCGATGCTTCTGCTTTTGATACTAAATTTGCAGGTGAAGTAAAAAACTTTAACGCTGATTTATATATCGAGAAAAAAGAACAAAAGAAAATGGATCTGTTTATCCAGTACGCTATTGCGGCTACCAAAATGGCGCTGGATAATTCGAAACTAGAACTAACAGATGCCGTAAAATTAAATGCCGGAACCATCATCGGTGCCGGTATTGGTGGACTTCCCACTATCGAAGAACAACACCAAAAACTTTCTGACCGTGGACCTGGACGAGTAAGTCCATTTTTTATTCCATCTGTAATTACAAACTTAGCTTCTGGCCAAGTAAGTATTTATTTTGGCTTAAAGGGTGTGAATTATTCTGTTACTTCCGCGTGCGCAACAGGTGTTCACTCAATCGGTGAAGCTTATAATTATGTTCGCTACGGGCACGCCGATGTGATGATCGCTGGTGGTGCGGAATCAACAATTAGTCCCCTTGCCGTTGCAGGGTTCGGAGCGATGCGAGCACTATCAACCAGAAATGATGCTCCTGAAAAAGCAAGCAGGCCGTGGGATAAAGACCGCGATGGATTTGTTTTAGCTGAAGGTGCTGCGACTTTCGTTATCGAATCAATGGAGCACGCGCAAAAACGTGGAGCTCCGATCTTGGCAGAAATTATTGGGTACGGTGTAAGCTCTGATGCTTACCACATGACGGGTCCTGCCCCTGAAGGTGAAGGCGGAGCGCGTGCAATGCGATTAGCTTTTAAAGATGCGGAAATCACACCGGATCAAATTCAATATATTAATGCTCATGCGACATCAACCCCGATGGGTGATGGCCTTGAATCCGTGGGAATTAAAACGGTTTTTGGTGATCACGCTAAAAAACTTTGGGTTTCCAGTACAAAATCCATGACGGGCCATTTATTGGGCGCGGCTGGTGCTTTAGAAAGTGCATTTTGCGTTTTATCGCTACGCGATCAAATCGTGCCGCCTACAATCAATTTAGAAAATCCAAGTGATGACTGTGATCTTGATTACGTTCCGGGCAAGGCGCGTAAAGGAAAGATCAACGCAGTTCTTAACAATAGCTTTGGGTTTGGTGGAACGAACGGGTGCCTGATATTCTCTAAGCCATGAGAGTATTTATCGCCAGCGACCATGCCGGATTCGAACTAAAACAATTAATTCAAAAATCAGTTACGCAAATATCTTATCTGACGGCTCACGCGCCAGAACAAGGTGCGCTCAATCCACCGACAAAAGAAACAATTGTTCTGGAGTGGGAAGACCTAGGTTGCCCTGGTCCAGATCGCGTCGATTATCCGGATATTGCCGCGAAGTTAGCAGAAAAAATTAAAGACACACCTTACTTTGGAATTCTAGTTTGCGGCAGCGGAATTGGCGTATGTATTAAAGCAAATCGCTATCCGTGGGTGCGCGCAGGTCTAGCTCATAATTTAGAAACGGCCCAACTTGCCCGCGGTCATAACGACGCAAATGTTTTATGTTTGGGCGCCCGCTTTGTTGAATCTCATTTAGCTATCGAAATGGTCAGAAGTTTTTTGGTGACACCTTTTGAAGGTGGCCGTCACGCTGACCGTGTTAAAAAATTGTAAGCATCAAGGAAGGACACATCATGATCCACTTTAACGAATCCCACTTTAAAGACCGCGCCGTTTTTGATTCCATCGAGAAAGAATTCGAAAGACAAACCGAAGGTCTAGAGATGATCGCTTCCGAAAATTATACAAGCCCGGCAGTAATGGCCGCACAAGGTTCCGTTCTAACAAATAAGTATGCCGAAGGTTACCCGGGAAAACGTTACTACGGTGGTTGTGAATTCGTAGATCAAGTAGAGCAACTTGCAATTGATCGCGCAAAAAAACTTTTCGGATGTGAATACGCGAACGTGCAACCACATGCGGGATCCCAAGCAAATATGGCCGTTTACCTGGCTGCACTTAAAGCAGGAGATACAATATTAGGAATGGATTTATCGAACGGTGGGCACTTAACTCATGGTTCACCCGTTAACTTCAGTGGATTTTTATTCAACGCTACTTCTTATAAATTAGACCCCGCAACTGGACTTTTGAATTACGACATCATTCGCGCACAAGCCAAAGAATATAAACCGAAAATGATCATCGCTGGTTACAGTGCGTATCCGCGCACTTTAGATTTCGCAAAATTTAAAGAGATCGCTGATGAAGTTGGCGCAATTTTAATGGTGGATATGGCGCATTTTGCAGGACTGGTTGCCGCAAAACTTCACATGTCCCCTTTTCCGTATGCAGATTATGTCACCTCAACGACGCACAAAACCTTGCGAGGACCGCGGGGTGGATTAATCCTTACGAACTCTGAAGAAAAAGCAAAAGCCGTAAACTCCAAAATTTTTCCAGGTATTCAAGGCGGACCCCTTGAACACGTGATTGCCGGAAAAGCCGTCGCATTTGGTGAAGCGCTAGAGCCTTCGTTTAAAACTTATATCGAAAAAGTTTTAGTAAATGCAAAAGTACTTGGTGAAGAATTAACGAAACTAAAATTTAAATTGGTCACTGGTGGAACTGATAATCATCTTTTACTTCTTGATCTAAGTGATAGTTCTGTCACAGGTAAACAAGCTGAAATTGCTTTAGATGAAGCAGGAATCACGGTAAATAAAAATACAGTGCCCAATGAAAAACGATCTCCATTTGTGACAAGTGGTGTGAGAATAGGCACACCTGCACTCACAACCCGTGGCATGGGCACCACAGAGATGAAAAAAATAGCACATTGGATTTCACAAATCATAAATGACTCTGAAAATGGGGCGCTAAAGGGCAAAATCAGGACTGAGGTCAAGGAAATGTGTAAGGGCTTTCCTCTTTATTAATTTGGCAAACTTGTTATAATAGAGACACATGACAAGAAAACAACAACTGGGTTCTCTTCTAATTTTAGCGGCCTGTTTAGCGATGGGTCCACTTTCGTGTTCGACTCACTCTACCAAAAATTCACGCGCTATTTTTAATAAGCATGCTGATGTTGAAATTGCTGAAGACTATTCATCAGTTAGATCAAAAGATGATGAGCCAGAGTTAATATTTCCAAATCGCGGTAACAACCGCGACACGGCCTCTACTGAAGAATACAAACCTGTTTTCAGATCCACCGGAAGTTTTGATTGGCCAGTAAACCGCGCACGATTAACCCGCGGGTTTATGCCTTCCCGCAAAAGACCTCATTTAGGATTGGATTTAGCCGCCAGCCGCGGAACTGATATTTATTCTGCCCAAGCCGGAACGGTTATCTACCGAGGTAACGGTTTTCATGGTTTTGGAAAAATGGTTTTGATTGAATCTGGTTACGGTTGGGCCACTTTATATGCCCATCTAGATAAATACTTTGTCGAAGAAGGCCAAAAAGTAAATCAAGGTGATGTTATCGGCGCGATGGGAAAAACCGGTCGCGCATCAGGTGTACATTTACATTTTGAAATTAGGAAAGACCGCGGTCCCGTTAATCCCCTTCAATATCTGCCGGGTGGACAATCCATCGCAGTTCGCGATTAGAACAGCATTCCAGCAGTAAAACCCAAAACTCTTGTTTTATTTGCGGGCTCTTTAAAAGTTCCGGTAGTTCCGAAAAGTTCAGATTGTGCAGTTCTGGTTTGTTCCATATCCCAAGTTTGATAATAAAGGCTGGCAAAAGCTGGCGTGTCTTGAAACATAAATCTGTTATCCCAAGAAACTCTTAGTCCGTACCCGCCCTGCTGAAATTGATTTAAATCAGAGGCTCTTGCATCAAGATCAGAAAGTTTTGTTTTTACATTACCTTCCAATAAATAATCATAAGTTCCAGTGATATCAGATGAGTGGCGAGGTTTATTAAATAAATTTACTCGCGCTCCAACCGGCATTGTCCAGTATGTAATCTCGCGGCGGTAATCAAAAGAATGCTCGCGCGGATCCACCAGGTTTCTATAACCCAGACCTACAAATGGAGACACTAACCGAGTTTTAGAAATCTCACTTTCAAAAATCCACAGTCCGCGAAGTTCACGAATTTCTTGAGACTCGGTCGCTGAAAAGGGAACCGTATTTCCAGCTCCATCTTGAAGTGATCCTTTGTAATTAACTTTGCCTTTTAAAAGACTTCCTTCGCCTTCGATGTGGCTGTTGTACCTGATTTTTTGCGAAGTGTATTTAGCCGCCAGCCCTGTGAATTGACCATCTTCTTTCATGACTCCCGGCTCTTCATAACTATATGAATCAACCTTCGCACCTAATTGAAAAGACCGATCCTTTGGGTTTTTAAGTTTTGTCGTATAAGTTTTAAAAGCAATTGGGGCGCTGTATTTAGGCGATGTTTGAAGTGCCGACGAAGGTCTGCGTGAGGAGGACTGTGATTGGGCAAAAGATTGAACCGCGAACAATAGGATAAACAAGAACAACTTCATAGTTAACTCCATAAAAAAAGGCCGGGTGTGTACCCAGCCTTCTATATAACTATTTGTTGAACTTCAATTAGTAAGTAGCAGTAAGTGCTAAATAATAAGTGTTGTTCTCGTGAGAAAACACACGTGAGTCAGTAGTAGCGATTGAGCTAGTTCCGTCATCAAGAGTTACATCAGAACTAAGAGCTGGATTCAAAGTAATGTTACCTTGTCCAAGTGTCGTGCTTAAGTTCATCCCGATTTCGTGGGAAGCAAGGTTAAGCTGGTCAAATCTTAGTGTTCCGTGATCTGCAGTAGAGCTACGAGCATCAACAGTGTAAGCCGCATAAGCGTTAACTTTATCAGTGAAGGCATAAGTCAAAGCTGGACCACCGACCCAACGGTAAACTGCGTTTGAACCAACAGCTGCATTTGGATTTTCAGAAGAGTTCAAATAAACGCGTGGAGAGATACCAAAAGAAGTTTCCAACTTTGGAGTCGTGTTCCAAGCTAAGTTAGTATCATAACGTAAGTAACCATTACGCTTAAGTTCACGGCTAGCTTGTCCAACTGGAATTTCATAACGGAAAGCATGGCTAAGTGGGTTTGAACCCAAAACGCCAGTTGCAGTTTTAAGTTTAGCAATGATCATTGGATCAAGAGCAACTAAACCTTGTGTTCTGTGGATTTGAGCTGGATTAGAAGCAGAAGAAGATGGTGCGAAGTTTTCACGATTTGTAGCAGAAGAAAAAGTCTGACGACCTTCTACTGTCCAAGTCGGGCTTACTTTATAGTTCATACCTACTTGGCTCACAGTGTGAGTAGGTGCAGTTCCGCCTAATCTTTCAGCATCATCAACGCCCATGAAGCTTTCTGATATTAATAGAGCTCCCCATTTACGTGCTTCTGTTGGAGCAACTTGTGTTTCTTGAACACTAACTGCGCCCGCTGCAGATACTGGTGGTTTAGCTTCAACGACCGCTGCCGGTGTTGCTGGATTTTGAGCGTGAGCAATAGATGCTACCGTCAATGTTAACAATACTAACTTTTTCATTCTTCTCCCCTTGTAGGTTTCGTTTTCGTTAAAAAATCACTTCGTTTTTTAAGTTTAAATTTTCAAGCCCGCGGTGCCATAAAGCGACCGTTTTTGTCCCATGCCCCGGATAGAGCAAGAGAAATGCCACGAAATTGGTATCGAAGCAACCCCAGCATAAGCACTCCATTCGAGTCGGAAGCTGCGACGCGATATAATCTAGAAGACGGTATCGACCTAGACGCATTCTTTGAAAGAATTTCCAAACATGACCAACATAGCTACACTGGATAATAGGGAGATCATCAACTGTGAAAAAACAAGCCCTTGTCCTTTCTGGAGGCGGCGCGCGTGGCGCCTACCAAGTCGGCGTCGTTTGCGGCCTGGCGGAGATATTTAAAAAACATAAAATACCCCCGACTTTTGATTTTTACTCGGGCGTGAGCGCCGGTGCTATCAACGCTTCCCTGTTAGCGAGCCACGCTGATGATTTTTCAGAAGGTTGCAGTTTATTAAAAGACTTATGGAGTGGGTTAACTTCGGATCAAATTTTTTATACTGATATTGTTCGTTTAGGAAAGATCGGTTTGAAGTTCATGGATATGACCGCCAAGGGTAGCGAAGCGGGAAAAGCATTACTAGAAACAGAACCCCTATCAAAGTTGATTACATCAAATCTGGATTTCGATCGAATCGCTGCAAACATTAAAAAAGGCCATTTAAAAGCCTTACTCATTACGGCCAATGATTACCGTTCTTCAACGGCAATTACATTTGTTCAAGGAGCTAAGAATTTATCCAGCTGGAATAAAGCGCGGCGGATGAGTTTAGAAGCGGTCATTGGAACCGAGCATATTATGGCGTCTTCGGCGATTCCTTTGCTTTTTCCATCCGTTGAAGTAGACGGCGTTTATTATGGCGATGGTTGTGTTCGAAATAGCCATCCGTGTGCTCCGAGTATTTATTTGGGTGCGGAAAGACTATTTGTCGTCGGAGTTCGAAGTTCCCGGGCACTTGGTGAGTTTGATCCAACTCCGATGCAAAAACCGCCAAGCCTTGCGCGGGTTCTGAATGTGTTACTTAATTCTGTATTATTAGATGGTATCGAACTAGACGTCG
>JAZKJI010000179.1:9316-44443 GCA_040384405.1 Bdellovibrionota bacterium | reverse complement strand
GTCGAACGAATGGCGCGGGTTAATCAATTTCTAAAAAATGTTCCCACGGCTATCCAAGAAAAACTTCCATATAAACCGGTTAAGTATGTTTGGATTTCTCCGAGCCGCGATATTGGTGAAATGGCGTTTAAGAAATCTAACAAGCTTCCCCGTATGATTCGCTACCTACTCAAAGGTTTGGGTAGTCTCGAAGAAGCCAGCGAGATCATTAGTTATTTATTGTTTGAAGGTGAATTCTGTAAAGAAATTATCGAGCTTGGATATGATGATGCAATGGCTGCCGAAAAAGAAGTCCTTCGCAGTTATGACGATGAATAATCATTAGGCTATTCATCATTTTCCATTCACTACTTACCTTAGGTTTTTTACAAGCGGATTAAAATCGATTAGATTTCAATTTGAATACCCACTTCGATCACTTGATTAGGCGGGATTTTAAAGAAGGCCGTTGGCCTTTGCGCGTTTCGCGACATCAATGCAAATAATTTTTCCTGCCACAGTGGCATGTTAGGCAACGGGCCTGGCAGGATTGTTTCTCTTCCAAGAACGAAAGTTGTTTCGTGAACTTTGAAATGAATGTCGTTCATACGGCATGCTTCTAATATATGTTTCATCTTTGGCGTTTCCATAAACCCATAACTTGCAACGATCCGGTATAGGTTAGGAATAATTTCTTGAATAAATACCCGGTCGCTCTTTGGAACGGTTGGAACTTCTTTGGTGGTGATTGTTAGTAAAGCGATGCGCTCGTGCAGAACTTTGTTATGTTTCAAATTATGTAATAGCGGAACCGGAATACCCCAAGGATCGCCCGCCATGTAAATTGCGGTCCCTGAAATTCTTAATGGTGGCTGACGCAAAATTCTTTGGCAAAATTCTTCGATTGAAACCGAACGTTCTTTTAAGCGGTTTGAAAGTACCCGTCTTCCCCGTCTCCAGGTTGTCATCAATAAATAAACTAACGATGCAATCGCGATTGGCACCCATCCGCCGTGAACGATTTTTAATGAGTTAGCCCCGAAGAATGATAAGTCGACAAAAACAAAAACACCGTAAACCAAAGCGACCCGAGTCCAACTCCACTGCCAACGATTTCTAGCAACGATGGCCGCAATGGTTGTTGTAATGACCATAGTTCCCGTCACTGCAATACCGTAGGCCGACGCCAAATTACTTGAACTCTTAAAAGTTATAACTAACCAAACGACACCTAAAAACATCGCCCAGTTCATAAATGGAATATAGATCTGACCGATTTCTTGGCTTGAGGTATGAACAATTGTTAATCGTGGCCAAAAACCTAATTGAATCGCCTGGCGGGTGATGGAAAAAACACCTGAAATCAAAGCTTGGGAAGCAATGACCGAAGCCATCGTTGCAAGTACGACCAATGGAATCAGCGCCCAAGAAGGTGCTAAAAAGTAAAATGGATTTTTTAAGCTTTCAATGGCTTCAGGTTTAGTTAACAACAACGCACCTTGCCCAAAATAATTAAGCATTAAACCAGGAAGTGCGACGGTAAACCAAGCCCATCTGATGGGAGTTTTTCCGAAATGACCCATGTCTGCGTAAAGTGATTCTCCACCCGTAACAACTAGTACGACTGAACCTAAAACCAGAAAGGACGCGGTTCCGTTATTAACAAAAAACATCACGGCATGATAGGGATTCACGGCTTGCAATACTTCTGGATTTAAAGAGATTCCGTAAATACCTAATGCCCCTAATACCACAAACCAAATCAAAATGATGGGACCGAAGACCCTGCCAATATGGGCCGTACCAAATCTCTGAACCAAAAAAAGTCCGTTTATCAAAAATAAAGTTAATGGCACGACGTAAGGTTTAAAAAATGGAGTAATGTACTCTAACCCCTCGACGGCAGAGAGAACCGAGATCGCGGGAGTTATGACTCCGTCACCATATAATAGGGCGGATCCGAAAACCCCTAAGATCAGCAAAGCAACCCTGCGCTTTGAACTTTCATCTGCCGGAGCACTTCGCATAGCCAGCGCCATCAATGATAAAATCCCGCCCTCGCCCCTATTGTCCGCTCGTAGAATGAAGATCATGTATTTCAAGCAAACGATTATAATCAGTGCCCAAAACACTAGAGATAAAACTCCGAAAACATTTTGGGATGAAAAAACTAATCCATGCTCGGGGTTAAAACATTCTCTTAAAGCGTAAAGAGGACTTGTCCCGATATCACCAAATACCACCCCTAAAGCACCGAGCGCTAGGATCGAAAGGTTTCGCATGTTGGGTTTCGTTTGTTGAGCTAACATTATATTCCTGGGGAGATTCCTTTTTTCCGCAAAACAGAATTTGCGTCGAGTTGATGATCTTTAAGGGCCTTACAAAAATTGATAAACCCCTCAGTTTGTTGCTGCAATAAAGTTGCGATTAATGGGTCACTAGGACCCGCATCAGTCCAAACCTTCCAAACGTTCATAATGAATACTCTTAATGGGAACTGGTAGCCATTACGAAATCCAAAAATCTGCTGAAGATGCTCAACTGATCTAAGCCCCCCGAACATTCCGCCAAGGCCAATGTAACAAATGGGCCGGTACTCAAAAGATTCGGGATATTTTAAATGATCGATATAGTACTTTAGTGCACCAGGAATTGATCCGTTATATTCCGGAGTTATGACAACAACGCCATCTGCTTGATTAAATAAATTAAGTGCCGTTTGAATGCGTACCGGAGTAGTGGGCTTTCCGTAATGGGGTCCGGAGAGTTCTTTCATTAAATCAATATCGGTAAGATCTAAAAGTACAGTTTGTTCGCCCGTTTTATCGTAGAGAGCTTTAACGTAGTCGCCGACTTTGCGAGAATTCGATCCTTTTCTGTCGGTTCCTACAAGTATCAGCTTCATGACTCTCCTTTTGACAGTTCGCACTTAGTTTTGTGTAATCATACCTAAATGACAAATAAAAAATGGTTCTTCAACATAAGCGGACAAGTGACAGGGCCTTTTGATGACAAAGAATCAGAAGACCTTTTCTCGACACAAAGTGAAGCTTTCATCTGGGGCCGGGGCTTTTCGGAATGGATGAAGCCTGAAGAGTGGCGAGTAAAAAAGAGTGGCGACCCTACTGCTCCTGAAAATGAAGAGCCATTTTGGAAATTCCGCTATCAAGGACAGACCCACGGCGTTTTTACGTTAACCAACATGGTGGATGAGCTTTCCAAGCTGAAGGATTTTGACAACATTGACGTTTCTTATTCCGAAGGACCTTGGCGGGAAGTATTCACTGTCGATACCGTTGCTGATAAATTAGGCCTTTCCCGTCGCGCACACCGGCGAGTACCTATTTTAGGAACTTCCACAATTGAAATTGATGGCGCGGAAATGGACCTCAAAACTATTACGATCAGTGAAGGCGGATTGGGATTTTCCAATGGTCCGCAGATTAAAGTGGGCACCAAGATCAAAGGCACACTTAAAAGTGCCAACTTATTTTCTGACGTCAGTTTTGGCGGCGATGTTGTGTATGTTGGGCGCGATGGCTATATCGGGGTAAAGTTTAATCAACTACAACACGAAGCTTTAAATACAATCGTTGAGTACGTGAGTAAATTTAAAGATTAATTGTTAATCGCCGCGAGTTTTGCATTCCGACGGGGAACTTTTAAGTTTTTCCTCATAAAAGCTAATCCCTTTACTCCGGAGAGTTGCATAAACGGTGCAGTAGCTAAAGTATTATGCCCACAGCGATACTTTGATTCGCTGACGGGAACTTTTAAGTCGCGAAGGGTTGAAATCATCTTTTGCGTTAACTCCGGCGGACAAACCGTATCGTAATGGGCCCACCCGATATGCATCGAAAAATTGGGTCTCGCAAGATGATGCAAATAATTTGAAGGTGAAATACATCCCCAAACATCCCGCAAACTTTCTAGCGTCAAATCGGGCTCAAAACTTTGTCGAAGATGTTGAGTCGCGCTACTGTTCCATACAAGGTCAGCCGTATCCGCCGCTGACAGATAAAGTACCATCGCATTGATTCGCGAATCATGGCAGGCGCTAAGTAATCCAATGGAAGATCCTAAACTAGCTCCGATTAACCCAATTTTTTCATAGCCTCTTTGATGTAACCAATCGACGGCCACTTTAACATCAACGGTAGCTTGCCGAATCCCTAAAATCGTTTGGCTGAGGTCAGAACTTAAAAGTCCACTGGCAATCGGCATTTCTTTTGGTTTTCGTTGATCATGGTATGGAAGACTTAAGCGAAGCGCGGAAATACCGCTCAATTTATAAATTTTTGCCAGCCGATTATAGGTATGTTCGCTGGCATTCCAATGGCCCAAAATGATTACTGCCGCTTTTGCTTTTGGACTTTGAAAGTATCGTCCCCGCGCCCTATTATTTTCAGGGTGTGACGTCAGTATCGGGCTATCGAATTCGATGAATCCATTTGTATTATTAACCACGGCAGCGGGCGCCGAAAAAAATTCTTCTGAGTTTTTCATTTGTTTTTGCGACCATTGCCCCAAGGATTGCAAGTCAGTTGCCGCTTGCCATTTTTGAACGGTGGACCATTTATACAAATCATCTTGTTGGGCTAGTTTAAGTTCTTTTTTTAGAATAACTTTTTTTAATTTCGTTTGAACCAATGAAATCATATACTCACCGCTGCAAAGTTTTGCGCAATTTCTTCTCTTGATAATTGTGCAACTTCTTTTCTGGATTTTCCAGAAACTTCGATGATTGGACTAAAAACTGCTTCTACCGTGACTGACCGAAGGTTGAGTATTCCTATAAGCTGGCGCACAAGATTCATCTCGCCGTGATAAAAAATTTGATCACGATTTTTTAAAGTTACCGGCTCTCCATTAATTTCAATATAGCGAAGGCAAACCGGCTGAATGGGAGTTTCAGTTTTAATGGCTGATTCAAATAATGAAGACTTAAAAGGTTGGAGCGCACTACCGTCGAAACTGCCCCCCTCTGGAAAAAAGACAAAAGGAATGCCTTTAACTAATTCGCTCTCCAAATGGGCGATATCTTTTCTGACAAGACTTGGACGGCTCCGATGCACGAAGAGAGTTTGAGATAATTTTGTAATCAAACCGACACCAATGGTATGGGCCATCTCCGTGAAGGTGACAAAGCGACAGGGAAAAAGGGAAAGTATGGACAAAATATCAATGTAAGATTGGTGATTCGCGACAAGCATTCCTCTTTTGGGCGAACCGCGAACGATAACTTTTATTCCTAATACGTTTAAAACCCACCGGCAGAAACGAGTTCCATTTCGAGTAACTCTTTCCGAGCCTCGAGCTCCGAAAGATAATAATGGCGTACTGATAATGTAAGCTAAAATTAGTCCCATCATTAAGATACGTTTTTTCATACTGTATAGTTACTTGATGAAATAGGTTAACTCCAGACATCCGCCCTGCATTATAGGGGACAATCTCGACGATTTTTGAAAAAGTGGTTTATTTAAAACCTAGCAATTCTGCAGCTAGTTCGTATTTTGCGAATTAAGGCTATCCACTAGGGAGTTTGCTTCAGCCTGCGAAAGCCGTTTATCCAAAGCGAAAAACATATCGCAGCTTTTGTTATTGCGAGCCAGAATATAGTAATTTCCGACCGCGCGATAACCCGTTCTGCGATTCTTATAGCAAACTGAATATTGAGCACCTGGATCTGTAAACTCTATATAATTTTCTATCAGCGAATCTTGAATAAAAATGTAGGAACCCACACTCAGCAAAACCATTACTCCAATAATTAAATTTGTTGTTTTAAGAGAGAAGCGCTGGCTGGCTTTGTAACTAACAAAAATTGAAACGAATAATGCCCACATTATGAAAGAAAAAGAGAAACCCTCCATTAATAGATAGGGTTTCTTCAGGGAAATGGCCCGATGAGCATCCATGAATTCTGATATTCCACCGTACAAAACATAAATTATCCACAAAACACATAAAACAATAAATAAAACCCGGAAAAACTTTTGTTGATTATGCATGGTCTATCTTTTGGAAATACTACAGAGCCGTCAAGATTTTGTTTTTCTATAGGCAAAAGTAGAGTCCCGTTTTCCTTGAAACCCGGCTCTAGTTTCATTTAAGAAATTAGATTTCGCGAGTGCTCGTTTTAAACTTCCCACGCATGCGTAGGTGGCGAAAACTGAATTTGATTCCGCGTGGGCCTCAATAAAACTTATTAGGAACTCTTCCTGCCAAAGTTCTTCGCTCGTTTTACTGCTGTAAGCATCGTATTGAATGACATTATATTTATTTTTCGAGGAATAAGAATTCAGATCTAAAAATGGCTTTTTTAAAGCGCCTTGAATAGTCCATCGCCCTTTCTTCCTCAACTCAGATAACTCCGCCCTTACAGCTAGTTGATCTTCTGGAGGAACAAGAGCGTTTAATACGCCTGAATAGACCTGGTTACTTTCTTCAGTAGCGGCCCCCAACAGAAACTCTAAAAAGCTTCGGACAAGAAAGGGGTCGGATTCATAACTTGTCATTTCAAGGTCCGCAGGATTCCCATTTCTTCGCTGCAAAATATGAAAGTAAACCGTCAATATTTCAATGTAACCTAACCCTAACCCTATGATTAATACCCGGGGGCTTAGGTTTTCCTGATAAATCCACTCTAACGATTTTCCGTAAATATATTTCGTTTCGGACGCGGCTCCGCCGGAATGATGCATATTTTCCGTGACACCTTTAAGGGTGGGACTGCCATCTTGGGTGTATTCTACCGTGTATCCGTTATTGCTCCAAATGGACATTGACTCCCCTGTTGCCTGCCCCTAGAAATTGGCCATGGCTAGCAAGTGGCAGGGATTACCGTTTAATCCCATTTCTGTGAAGTACGAAAAGCATTTCGGCGAGAAGATTTATAAAATCCCGGTAACGGTGGTTGATAATTGTCCAAATCGCATGGGTCTTAAGGGTATGACCACGTGTTCTTTTTGCGATGTATGGGGTTCTGCGGCCCACAGCGAGTCTTTTCAGATGCCCTTAGAAGACCAGATCGAAAAGTACAGCAAGCTTTTAAATAAGCGGTATAAAGCCAATTCTTTTTTGGTGTACTTTCAAGCCTATACGAATTCCTTTACTAAAATTCTGCATCTCCGCGAAAGCTTTGATCGCGCTCTAAAATATCCATTTGTTAGAGGTATAGTTATCGGTACCCGGCCTGATTGCCTTTCAAAAAGCGTGATCGATTTGTGGAATGAGTATAGCCAGAAAACTTTCGTATCCGTGGAATTAGGTGTTCAAAGCTTTAATAATAATCATTTGGAATTCATGAAACGCGGACACACCGGAGAAGATTCCTTAAAGGCCATTCACCGAATTGCCAAGGAAAGTACGGTTGATTTAGGAATACACTTAATTATTGGAAGTCCCGGTGAAACCGAAGCGCAGATAAAGGAGCAAGCTTTAATCTGTAATGATTTACCAATAACAAACGTCAAACTTCATAACCTTCATGTTTTGAAAAAAACTAAACTTGAGGAACTTTATAATATTGGCGAATTTGCGCCGATTGATCTGCAAACCTATTCTGAAAGAGTGCAGATTTTCATAGAGAACTTATCTCCGCGCATATATTTACATCGGTTAGCAGCCTATTCTCCTCGTTGGGATGAATTGGTTGCCCCGATGTGGACGGCGAACAAAATGGGAACCCACCAACACATCATCGATTTCCTGCACGAACGGGAAAGTTATCAAAGCAAAGCTTATGTTACGCAGTCCGACGGCGAAAAAGCTTTGAAAAAGCATTTGTTTTTACAGAGCCATATGCCTGCTTCATTAACTGTGTAAGAGATTTTAAGAATAGCTTCGTAAGCCTCTGAAAAATTAAGGTTTTAAATAAATCCTGTCAGTTTTTGAGCAAGTCTCCAGCGAAAATGCAAAAAAGTTCAGCTCCTAAAATCTGTCAATCGAAACCCTGGACCTGCTAAATTGATTAGCAGCATTAGTTTTCTTTCCACAAAAAATTATTAAATACTCTTGACGGTCACGGATCAAAAGTTTCAAGCTAGATGTAAGGAAGAAACACTTGATATGGCGATCTTCCGGCAGAGGTGCCACTAGATATAGTACTTACCTCTCTGAAAAGAGATGTTTGAAAAGTCTGGAAAAACTTCTGAAACGGGAAAAGCATCGCCCTTTCCAAGAAAAAAATGAAAATGACCCTTAACGAAAGAAGACTTTAAACTCGACTTTCGGCGGGGGAAGAAAATAAAACAGAGAACCTGTTTTTTAAACTGAGGGGTTTGAAAAGCGGCGGGGTTTTTTTGTCTGAAAATGATGTTTCAGGCGTAAAAATTCGGAAGTATCTCGGACCAAACCAATGAGGGGAACTCAACTATATGTTACACGAACCAAACGCAGCTAATCCAGGGGCGCACTTAGATTCTCACCGTCGGAATTCCAACGATTTCCATACTCCGATGATGAGAGTTAAAAAACGGGACGGAACTCTAGAGCCCGTAGACGTTACAAAGATCGTCGAGCGCGTAACAAGACTTTGCCAGGGTCTTTCCCAGATTGATCCTCTTCGTGTCGCTACAAAGGCAATCAGCGGTCTTTATGACGGCGCTAGCACTAAAGAACTAGATAACCTTTGTATTCAAACTGCTTCTTTACTGATTGGTGAAGAACCCGAGTATTCAAGACTCGCTTCCCGCCTTCTTTCTACTTACATCGATGAAGAAGTTAGATCTCAAAAAATCCAATCTTTTGCGGATTCCGTTCAATTCGGACTAAAAGCAGGATTGATTTCTCCGGCAATGGCTGAATTTGTAGAAATTCATAAAGCTTCTTTATGTGCTGCGATCGAGCCTTACCGTACTGATCGTTTCGAGTACTTTGGACTTCGTACTATATATGACCGTTATCTTTTGAAAAACCCTTCAAGCCGCCAGGTTTTTGAAACTCCACAGTACTTTTTCATGCGGGTTGCTTGTGGCTTGTCTAAAACTGTTGAAGAGGCCGTTGAATTTTACCGGTTAATTTCTTCCCACGATTATATGCCTTCGACTCCAACTTTATTTAACTCTGGGACTCACCGTCCGCAGATGAGTTCATGTTATCTTTTGGATTCGCCTCAAGATGATCTTCGATCTATTTATCAAAAATATACTGACATCGCTTTACTTTCTAAATTTGCCGGCGGTATCGGTGTGGCTTACAGCCGCGTTCGTGCCCGTGGATCTTTGATCAAAGGAACTAATGGCCACTCAAATGGAATCGTTCCTTGGTTAAAAACTTTGGATAGTTCTGTTGCCGCCGTTAACCAGGGTGGAAAACGAAAAGGTGCAGCCTGCGTTTATCTTGAAACTTGGCACGCAGATATCGAAGAGTTCCTAGAGCTTCGCGATAACAGCGGTGACGAAGCAAGACGGACTCATAATTTAAATTTAGCTAACTGGGTTCCAGACTTATTCATGAAACGTGTAGAAGCAGATCAACCTTGGTCATTATTTGATCCACGGGTTGTTCCTCACTTCGTCGATACATATGGTGAAGAATTTGAAAAAGCTTACATCGAAGCTGAAGAACAAAAACTTTATCACCGCCAACTTCCGGCACGTGATCTTTATGTTCGCATGATGAAAACCTTGGCTCAGACCGGTAACGGTTGGATGACATTTAAAGATGCTTCTAACATGAAGTCTAACCAAACGGGCCGGCCTGAAAACGTTATCCATTTATCAAACCTTTGTACTGAAATTTTAGAAGTTACTTCTAATCAAGAAACTGCGGTTTGTAATTTGGGTTCCGTGAATCTTTCCCGCCACGTTGAAAACGGAGAGTTTAACTTTGATAAGTTAGCTCGGTCTGTTCGCACGGCAATGAAATATTTGGACCGTGTTGTTGATATCAATTTTTATCCAATTGATAGCGCTGCTTCTTCAAATAAAAAATGGCGTCCGGTGGGACTTGGAATCATGGGCCTTCAAGACGTGTTTTTCCAATTAAAGCTTCCATTTGATAGCGAAAAAGCCCGCGCTATTTCTACAAAAATCCAAGAAGTTATTTACTACAATGCTCTTCTTGCTTCTTCTGATTTAGCTGCAGAGTCCGGACCTCACGAGGCTTATGCAGAAACTCGCGCAGCCCAAGGCCATCTTCAGTTTGATCTTTGGGGAGTTAAACCTACAGATACAGCTAAGTGGGATGCTCTTCGCGAAAAAATTAAAAAGACCGGTCTTCGAAATTCACTGATGATTGCAATTGCTCCGACGGCAACAATTGCTTCCATCGTTGGATGTTACGAAGCCACAGAGCCTCAGGTAAGTAACTTATTTAAACGCGAAACTCTTTCCGGAGAGTTCTTACAAGTTAATAAGTATTTAGTAACAGAATTAAAATCCCGTGGATTATGGAACGACGATATCCGCAGTGAAGTAAAACACTACGAAGGATCTATCCAAGACATCCCGGCAATTCCTGATGATGTTAAAGAAGTTTATCGTAACGTGTGGGAAATTCCGATGAAGGCCCTTGTTGATATGGCCGCTGACCGCGGTGCTTATATCGATCAAAGCCAGAGCTTGAATCTTTTCTCGGAAAGTCCAACGATCGGCAAACTTTCAAGCATGTACATGTATGCTTGGAAACGCGGAGTAAAGACGACTTATTATCTTCGCTCTCGCCCAGCTACTTCTATTACTAAAACTTCCGTTAGAAAAACTCCGGCAGCATCAGCGATTAATATGACTAGTCATATGGCTTCTGATGCAAAGGGCGCTTCGACGGCGGACAGTGATACTCAAAATTTTCAAATGTCGGCATCGGTTGCAGTTGAAAGTGCGGCAACGGTTACTGCCGCTGCTATATCAATGACGACAATTGCGGATACTTCTATGACGGAAGTAACTGCAACGGCTAAGACTTACACGGATAGTGAAGTTATCGCTTGTTCGCTAGAAAACCCTGAAGCTTGCGAAGCGTGCCAATAAACGGAGGAATTTCATGTCCAAATTACTAGATCATGGTTTTAATTTAACCTTACGGCCAATGAAGTATCCGGTTTTCTACGAAATGTATAAAAACGGCATTAAAAATACTTGGACCGTGGACGAAGTTGATTTTTCAACGGATACCACGGATCTAAATACGAAAATGACGGCATCAGAAAAACATTTGATCAACCGCCTGGTTGCATTTTTTGCTACCGGCGATTCGATCGTAGGAAATAATCTGGTGTTAAATCTTTATAAACACATCAATGCTCCAGAAGCGCGTCTTTATTTAAGCCGCCAACTTTATGAAGAAGCATTACATGTGCAGTTCTATTTAACTTTGCTGGATACTTATATTCCTCATCCGGATGAAAGGGCTAAGGCATTTGCAGCGGTTGATAATATTCCTTCCATTCAGAAGAAAGCCCAATTCTGCTTTAAATGGATGGATTCAATTAATGAATTAGAAAAACTAGAAACGCCGGAACATCGCCGTAAGTTTTTAATGAATCTAATTTGTTTTGCGACTTGTATCGAAGGAATGTTTTTCTTCGCGGCTTTTGCTTACGTTTACTTTTTACGCTCAAAAGGTTTACTTGCGGGTCTAGCAACCGGAACCAACTGGGTTTTCCGGGATGAAAGCATGCACATGGCTTTTGCGATGCAAGTTATCAATACTGTTCGCCGAGAAGAGCCGACTTTATTTAACGATCAGTTAAACGACATGATCGTACAAATGTTGGAAGAAGCCATTGAATGTGAAATGGCTTTTGCTCAAGACATCTTGGAATTTGGCGTTGCAGGACTTTCCGTAAAAGACATGCGTACTTACTTGGAGTTTGTTGCTGACCAACGTTTAGAGGCACTTCATATTCCTCCTCGTTACAATGCAAAAAATCCATTTACCTTTATGGAACTTCAAGACGTTCAAGAGTTAGCAAACTTTTTCGAACGCAGGGTTTCTGCTTACCAAACCGGAGTTACCGGCGCGGTTTCTTTTGACGAGAGTTTCTAACTTTTAGCGGGATGCAAATCCCGCTGAGTTAAGGCGTCTTAATAAAATTAAGTGAAAATTTGGCAGCCGATATTAATTGAAAAGTTCCATTCAAAGGTTTGACGTACATTTGTCCAACCACGTTGTACGAATCTTGGGCTAAGCCCGAAGTATCCATGATGAAATAAAATTTTCCATTTTCACATGCAAGCTTGCCTGCAATAGCCGTCATCGCAACCGTTGGTGGCGGAGTCATGGCAGCCCCTGCTTTTTTAAAAGTAAGACCGATATAATTTTCAGGATATGTGGAAGCAAAGCATTCACCTTGAACTTCGAGCCGGCCCGTTGAAGAAGTAATATATTGAGTAGTGGATTTATTTAAACGGAGACTGACATCCGTGGATTTGGCAGTGGCATCAGCGCACCCGCCCTCTGGACAATTCAATTTATTTTTACCATCGGTCATCATGGAATTTTCAGATGAATTTCCGCAACCAGAAAGCAAAAGTGCAAATAGGGACCCGGTTACCAATGTGGCAATCATTCTAGGTTTCATCACTATTAGGATAAGGGGATATTGTGAGAAATGCCATAGATGAGTTTTCAAAACCTACCCATGGCTATTCCGGTGTATCAAATCAGGACATTAGGATTAATTAAACCGAAGCTTCGGGCTCTGGATCATTTCCACCGTTAGGCTCTTCGCTTGTTCCTTCGTCAGAAGAAAATAGGGAATCTGCTTCATCAATTGAATTGGCTTCATCAGAAATGAAGTTGTCATTCGCTGCGGTAACGTTTTCGTCGGTCGTGCCTGCGGCTTCATCAGTCAAAGCCGAGTCCGATTTAGGTGCGAAAGAAGCTTTTCTGGCTTCGGCTTTTTTACGTTTTTCTTCGTCAAAGAATTCCGTGGAGGTTTTGATCTCGGAAAGTTGGGATTCAATTTTTCCAAGCTCATCCTCGCCAATTGAGTAATTTCCGGTGAAATTTTCTGATAACCCACCGGTGATATCAGCAAGCTTTACTAAATCACTATCATCATCGCCGATGCCTTCAGGAAGTAATTCATCAATTTGGCTTAACGTAGGAAGTTCACGCAAATTTCTTAGACCGAAAATTTCAAGAAACTTTCTGGAAGTTGCATATTGCATTGGCTTTCCAGGTAGATCACTTTTGCCTTCGAAATTAATTAAGCCTTTTTCCATTAAAGCTCTTAGTAAGTGACCGGATTCAACGCCGCGAATTTGATCGATCTCGGCTTTAATAGTTGGTTGCTTGTAAGCAACGATTGCCAGAACTTCTAATGCAGGACCGGATAACTTAAATGTACGCGCTTTTAAAGAGCGCTTCAGGAAATCAAGGTTATCCATTTTAGTGCGAAGTTGGTAGCCACCAGAAATTTCTTCCAGAACGACTCCCCGTTTTGCACCAGCGTATTCCACTGCTAAGCGATCAAGGGCTTTACGAACTTTATCAACACCCACTTGAGTGCCTGCGAATAATGCTTTGATTGAAGCTAAACTAACCGGACGGTCAGTAGCGAATAAATAACTTTCGATAATCGATTCGATGCGCTCGTCTTCGACAAATTCTTTTTCTTCGATTTCGGCAGCTTCAAAGGCCGCAAGTTCTGATGCTTCAAGATCTTCACGGGGAATATCTTCAGATACCATTTCGGTGTCGGAATCCGCATCAGCTTCCATTGCGTCGTCACCATCCACACCTGGATCCGGTTCGAAACCATCGAGCTCTGATGAACTGTCTTCAGCATCCGTCATTTCGTCGTCTTCATTAATATCGTCAAAAACGCTGTTATCATCAGACATCGCTTAAGTCCCTTTCTGCTGCAGTGATTTCTTCGTCGGTTGCAGCTTCGGCTGTGACTTCAAACAAGTCTTCATCCGTTCCACCATCAGACTCGATCATTGCGTAGGCCATTTCTTCCGTAATTTCCGCGGGTGCCTCTTCGGTTTTTGCAAAAAGCGCTGCTGCCGTGTTTTCGGAATTTACGTTACTGTATTCTTCAACTCTGGAAATGACGTCGATACCGATTGGCTTTCGTGCTTCGATCCAAATATCGCTGTAATTATCCGTTTGGTACAAGTTCACGAAACCTAATTTTCCAAGTTCTAACAAAGATAAAAAAGTAATTAAAAGTTGGCGGCTGTGTTCTTCAGCGGTACCTAAAAGATCACGTAACGAAACCCGGCGGCCGATCATTAGGAAATCTTTGAATTCCATAATCCGTTCGGAAATGGACTGGGTTTTTGCAGTTACCCGGTGAACCCGCTTATGAAGTGATTTCATCGCGCGACGATACATGGCGATTAGTTGATAAAGACCATTATCTTCGACCACGATTTTTTCATCTGGAGATTCCAACGTTTCACGGGAACCACGGGGATATTGATCGCGACCCAATAATGGCCGGTCGATTAACATTTTCGCGGCCTCTTGGAATTTTTGGTATTCCAATAAACGTTGAACTAGTTCTTTTCTTGGATCGTCGTTTTCTACCACTTCCCCATTTTCGTCGTACTGGGGAATAAGCATACGGGATTTTATTTGAATCAAAGTTGAAGCCATCGCAACGAATTCGCCCGCGACTTCAAGATCTAATTCTTTCATCAGCTTGATATAATCAAAGTACTGCTTCGTGATTTCATGGATTTTGATGTCCATGATATCCATTTCTTCTTTACGGATAAGGTAAAGAAGCAGAGCTAGGGGGCCTTCGAATTGGTGAAGCTGGACCGAAATACTCATCAGGGTTATGTTTCCTTTGGCTGCATTTCTTAGACCTTAAAATGGGCCGCTACTATCACCCTACCACTTCATCCAGTGACGCACTTCCTTTAAGGTTTTCTGCGCTTCGGATCGGGCTTTTTCGCAACCATTTCGAATGATTGAATCAAGAACTTCAGGTTTATTCAACAGTTCTTTTTTCTTTTCCCGCGGCTCTGAAGTGCGTTTATTTATGTTCTCGTAAAGGCGCATTTTACAGTCCCCGCAACCGATGCCAGCTGTTCTACAACCGTGCTCTACCCAAGCTAAATCGTCTTGAGAACTGTATAATTTATGGAATGTATAAACTGTGCATCTTGTGGGCTCTCCGGGGTCTTCCCGATGAACACGTGCACTATCGGTTACCATGGAATTGACTTTTTTCTTCAGTTCTTTTTCGTCGGAAGTCAGCGGTAAAGTATTGTCGTAAGACTTAGACATTTTTCTGCCGTCTAATCCGGGCAAAAGTGGTGTTTCCGTATAAAGTGGCTTAGGTTCTGGCAATTTTCCCTTATACAAATGATTAAATCGGCGGACGATTTCGCGGGATAATTCCAAATGCGCAGTTTGATCTTGGCCAATAGGAACCACGTCGCCTTTATAAAGGGCAATATCCGCTGCTTGCAGTATTGGATACGAAAACCTGCCTAAATTATGGGTATCATTTGCTTTGGCTTCTTCTTCCGCATCTTTCCAAGTTGGAACCCGCTCTAGCCATCCCATCGGAGTTTCATTCATAAAAATCATGAATAGCTCTAGATGCTCTGGAACTTGGCTTTGGATAAATAAAGTCGACTTATCGGTATCAACACCCCAAGCGATTATGTCTGCCATGATATCGCGGTTCCATCCATTGAACTCGGAAGAGTTTTTATAGGCGGTGGTCATCCCATGCCAGTCCATAACTCCGAAAAAACATTCGTATTCGTTTTGTTGGTCAACCCAATTTTTAATGGCGCCCCAGTAGTTACCGATATGAAGTCTGCCGGTCGTGCGGGTTCCGCTCATTAATCTTTTTTTACGGCCGGGGGCTGCTGTTACTAATGCGTTAGGATCAGAAGAAGATGCACTCATTTTACATTAGTCCGTAAGTTGCCATTTGAATTAGGCCCGAGTGAATCCAGTAAACCGGAACGGCTAAAATTCGCAGTGCACCCGTCATCACCAACGCCAGAAGAATGATACTTGTCATCTGTTCGTTTTGTTCCAGTTTATAATTTAAGCTGGCTGGTAGAAAACGCGCCAAAACTTTTCCGCCATCCAAAGGGTGAAGCGGAATTGCATTAAAGATGGCTAAAAATAAATTTGTCAGAATAAACATCTTTAAAACTTCCAGTGCCGCCATTATCCAAGAAGCTCCGGCAAAAAATCTAATCAGCACACCAATTAGTAATGCGCCCACTACCGCCAACAAAACATTTGATAGCGGCCCAGCTAAGGCGATCCAGAACATATCAACGCGAGGGTTTTTTAAATTACGGCTACTGACGGGAACTGGCTTTGCCCAGCCAAAGAAAACCGGAATGTTAAATAAAATGGCTGCCAACGGAAGCATTACCGTTCCAATCCAATCAATATGGGCCATGGGATTTAAAGTTAAACGGCCTGCAAGTTCGGCTGTATTATCACCGCGCCATTTCGCAACTAAGCCATGGGCATATTCATGGAAACAAAGTGCAAATAAGAAAGGAATAAAAAAAACCGCGATGCGAGCGCCGACTGTGGTTACATCCATCCTTTAACGGTAGCTATATTCACTATTTTTGTCCAATTAATCGCGTCTTTCTTCAGGTAAGTGCAACGCGAGGTGTTTTGCCCGGATTTTCTTGTTCCTGTAGCCTCTGGTCTACCGTTCAAAAGGAGTTTTTATGCATATGGCACTTACCCAGCTTTCCGATGATGAGTCAGCTTTCCGCGATGCTGTTCGCAGTTTTGCTGAATCGGAAATAAAGCCCCTGGTTCACGAGATGGATCAAGAAGCGAAAATGAAACCTGAACTGATTAAACAACTTTTTGAAATGGGTTTGATGGGAGTCGAAACTCCGGAACAATATGGTGGCTCGGGCGCGACTTTCACCATGGCTTGCCTTGCAGTTGAAGAATTGGGACGCGTTGATGGTTCAGTCAGCGTACTAATGGATGTGCAAAACACTTTGGTAACAAATGCATTTTTAAAATGGGCGACCCCAGCGCAACAGGAAAAATATTTACCAAAATTAGCCCGCGAATGGGTTGGTGCCTATGCACTTTCTGAAAGCTCCAGCGGAAGTGATGCTTTTGGTTTAAAACTTAAGGCCGAGAAAAAAGGCGATAAATATATTTTAAATGGTTCGAAACTTTGGATCACTAACGGGAATGAAGCCGAAGTATTCATCGTGTTTGCAAACATCGATCTGGCGGCTGGTTATAAAGGAATTACCGCTTTCGTCGTGGAAAAGTCTTTTCCGGGATTTAAAGTAGGAAAAAAAGAGGACAAACTTGGAATTCGCGCAAGCTCCACTTGCGAATTATTATTCGAAAATTGCGAAGTGCCAGTGGCCAACGTTCTTGGAGATGTGGGCAAAGGTTATAAGATTGCGATTGAAACATTAAATGAAGGCCGCATCGGAATTGGTGCGCAGATGGTTGGGATTGCAGCCGGAGCTTACGAAGCGGCACTTGGATACGTTAAAACCCGCGAACAGTTCGGAAAACCGATCGCCCAATTTCAGGGTGTTCAGTTTCAATTGGCAAACATGCGGACTCAGCTGGAAGCTGCCCGGTTAATGGTATACAACGCTGCTCGCTTGAAAGATTCAAAACAGGATTTCATTGAATCTGCTGCGATGGCAAAATTATTTGCATCAAAGGCTGCCGAAAAAATTACTTCTTTAGCCGTAGATCTCTACGGTGGAAATGGATTTACCAAAGAGTACCCGGTTGAAAAATTCTGGCGAGATGCCAAAATCGGCCAGATCTACGAAGGTACGACCAACATGCAACTACAAACTATTGCTAAAATTGAATTGGACCGGTGAAGTTAAATTTCAAAAAAATCTTACTTTATGGCGGGGGCATTTTTGTTATTCATTTACAAAATGAACCCGCAAGTTTAGATCCCCATCGGCTTCGCCTGACGAATTTCGTTACCCAAAATCTGTACCGCAATCTGTATCGATACGATAACCAAATGAATTTAGTTCCGGATTTAGCGGAAAGTTGCACGACTGATTTTAAAAATAAATCCGCTAAAACATTCCAAACTCCAAAAGTCACTTGTACCCTTCGAAAAAATTTAAAATGGAGTGATGGCTCACCTCTGAACGCAGAATCTGTTTTGCAATCCTACCAGCGCTTTTTAGCTAGCACTTCTAAATCTCCGCGAGCTGATATTTTATTTCCTGTCGTAAATGCGGAAAAATATTTTAAGGGCGAAGTTGATTGGAAGAATGTTGGTATTCAGATTGGAAAAAATGAAAGCATTACTTTTACCCTTAACCGTCCCGATCCGGATTTCATTCATCGCTTAGCATCTCCATTTAACGTGCCCGTTAAAGATTTGAATTCTGGAAAACTTCTTTCCTCGGGACCGTTCCAATTAGAAGTATGGAAACCTGAAGAATCAATTTTACTAAATCGAAATAAAAACGATTATGTAACGGGCAGTTCAACCGATGCGACTGTTCAAAAAGTGCAATTTAAAGTTGTTGATGAATCGGTTCTAGCGCTTCGAATGTACGAAAAAGGGAAGATTGATTTTCTTCCGCTGCTTCCAACCCTGTTTATTCCTCGTTGGAAGTCTCGGGCGGATTTTTCCCGTGTCACCTTATTGCGATTTGATTATTTAGGTTTTGGTCCTCAACTTAAAGATCATAAAACTGTTCGTGAAACTTTAGCGGCGGGAATTGATTACGATGGCTTCCAAAAGATTTTATTTGCCGATGGAAAACCCGGTTGCCTGGGTACACCGGATGCGTGGGCACCGGGCGTTTGCATTCCTAATTCAATCAAAAACCGTCAGTTTCAAAAGCCTCTTCCCGAAATGCCGAAATTTTTAGAATATGTTTATTCCCAGTACGCGATCGAAGATTTAAAAAGATCAGCTGAGTGGATTCAACACAGTTGGAAAAAGAATTTAGGTTGGAATGTTAAACTGCGGGGAATGGAAAACCGGGTTTTATTAAGTACTCTTAAAACCAATCCGCCCCCAATTTTTCGCCGGGCCTTAACGCCTGAGCGCCCGACTTGCTTATCAGTTTTGGAAGTATTCACTTCGAATCATCCAGATAATTTAATCCAACTAAAAAGCGTTGAACTGGATTCCTGGGTGCAGCAAATGGGTTTAATCGAAACTACCGAGCAAGATCGCTCCGAGCTTTGCCGGAGGGGCCTTTCATTTCTGGTGGAAGAACGCTATATAGTACCACTGGGACCAATGAGTTTTGCCGTGCTATTAAATCCGGATTTTGAAAACGCAGACTTGAATTCCCTTTATCAGTTGGATCTGACGAATTTGAAAAGGAAGTCTCGATGAAAAAAAGTGTGTTAATTACTGGCGCAAGTTCAGGAATCGGCGAAGCCACCGCCTTCAAATTTTCCGAGCAAGGATACCACTGCGTACTTCACGGTCGCGATCAGACACGATTAGGTACGCTATCGTCAAAACTTCCTTCCTCGGAGATCTTAACTTTAGATCTTTCTAAATCGGATAATGTCGCTAACGAATTAAAAACGCTTCTATCAAAACAAGATCTATCGATCGAATGTTTGGTTAACAACGCCGGAACCTTTGAAACCGGTGAATTCACTTCGACACCAATATCTTCATGGAAACATACGTTCGAAGTAAATTTATTTTCATTGGTGGCAGTTACCCAAGAAGTGGCGAAATATTTTAGAACACGCGGGATTAAAGGAAATATCATCAATGTTTCTAGCACGCTTTCATACAAAGGCAGTCCCGGAACAACTGCTTATTCTGCAAGTAAAGCGGCCTTAAATAATCTGACTCTTGCCTTGGCTAATGAACTTGGCACTTTAGGCATCAGAGTTAATGCCGTTAGCCCCGGCTTGGTAGATACCCCCATTCATTCTTTCCATGGCCTGGAAAAGGAAGCGAAGAATAAGGTGTTAGAAAAAATGGGCAGCCTTCAACCTTTAGGTCGAATTGGAACTCCGGGGGAAATTGCGGAAGCCATTTACTTTTTAGCCTCCCCAGCTTCTGCTTGGACGACCGGGACGATTATAAACGTTGATGGCGGGATAAACAT
Source organism: Bdellovibrionota bacterium (assembly GCA_040384405.1). Taxonomy (GTDB): domain Bacteria; phylum Bdellovibrionota; class Bdellovibrionia; order Bdellovibrionales; family Bdellovibrionaceae; genus JAZKJI01. The sequence goes on along the minus strand of JAZKJI010000179.1, from coordinate 24,461 downwards.
CAAATGAGGTCAGGAATCTCTTTTAAACTGACTTTCTCGAGTGCTCATTTCTATGCCCAGCCTAAATGGTCAGCAGAGAAAAACCTTCAAGAATTCGGTAAATGCTTTACTCCTATGGGCCATGGGCATAACTACGTACTAGAAATTGATTGCGAAGCAAATGCCGAAGCCATTAAAGCCCAGGCGAAGAAAGTTGTTGAAACTTTAGACCACCAACATCTGAATTTTGTTATACCAGAATTTAAAGATGTGGTTCCGACGACCGAAAATATTGCGATTTACATTTCCAAGAAAATAAAAGAGCCCCTGCCCGCGGCGACTTTTACGTTACGACTTTTTGAAATGGATAACCTATGGACCGAGATCCAAAATTAAAAGAACCCGTCAGACTTTCAAAATTGATGTCCGAGCGCGGGCTATGCTCTAGACGTGAAGCCGACGCATTGATCGAACAAGGATTAGTGTTCGTTAATGGCGAAAGAGTTTCCCAATTAGGAATCCGTTTCCCACCAGATGTGGAAATTGAACTTGATCCGCAGGCGCGCCAAACCCAACGGGGCTTTGCAACGATTATGTTAAATAAACCCGTAGGATACGTTTCCATGTTACGGGATGAAAAATATCCTTCCGCTTACGAGTTATTAACTGAACCAAATTTAATGAAGGGTCAGGAAGAACTATTCCGCCGGAAACACTTTAATGATTTATCGATCATTGGGCGCCTTGATATAGATTCCCACGGCCTGCTTTTATTTACTCAAGATGGACGAATCGCAAAACAAGTGATCGGGCCTGATAGCAATACTGAGAAAGAATATTTGGTTCGCACAGAAGAAAGAATTAGTGACGACCAAATTAAACTACTTAGTTACGGTCTTGAATTAGAGGGTGAAAAATTAAAGCGCGCGCAAGTTGAGCAGCTGGATGAAACATTTATGAAAATTGTTTTAACTCAAGGTAAACACCGGCAGATCCGAAGAATGTGCGAGTTAGTGGATTTACACGTGACGGGCCTTAAGCGCGTGCGTATTGCTAATTTAAAACTGGGATCTCTTCCGCGCGGTCAGTGGCGCTATGTTGAACCGGGTGAAGTGGTCCCGGGCCTTTAGACTGTTCTAAAAAACTGAGTCGTAAATTATCAAGCATCACAATTTCATTTTCGGTGAAGCCCGCTTTTTTTCGGGTCTCGACGGAAATTTTATCTAAGCGTTTGGGAAGTACCGTTCTTAAGCGCCCTATTTGTTCTTTCATTTTATGATCCGGGTCTAACTTTAGATCTGCACAAATTCTGCGATACCACTCAGACCCGAACGCGACGTGCCCCACTTCTTCGTCATGAATCATCTGCATAACTTTCTGTTCGTTCGTTTCTGACATTCCCCGAAGTCTTCGCAACAAAGTATCACCGGCATCAAGACCACTGCCCTCTAAATATCTATGAACAATAAAAATTCGATCTAATAAATCATCGTCTGCCGAAACTGAATTCCACAAAGCCGCGTGGATCGGCCAATGGCCCCAATTGAATCCGCTGACACTTAATTGCTTAAGGCAGGCTTGAAGATGGCGTGCTTCTGATAGTGCAACGTCGGCCAGTTGCTCGCGAAACAATTTAGGAGCATGGGGAAATTCAACTAAGGTACGAATTGCCAGTTCCAGCGCCTGGAGTTCAATATTGGCCAAATCATGCATGAACCGCGCGCGCCCTTCCACCAAAGTAAAACCCTTTTTGTGAGGGTGTTTATGGGGAGGTAAAACTTGAATGTCCCGGCCCGGCAATCCCGCGGGAGCCGTAAATATCACGTCCGAAAGCAACTGGTGGACCATTTCTTCCACTTTTTGTAGCTTTTCTTGGACATCCGCAATGTGCAGAATATTGACCACCGGGGTTCCCTTCGCTTTAATCAAACCTATGGGAAAATCCTGGAAAAATCCAATTAAAGCCGAGAAGGCCCAAAAAAAGGGCGCCGTATTCACTAAACTTGCGCGGGAAATTCAAGTTGCCGCGAAAGCCGGTGGCCCCGATCCCGCGATGAATGCCCGTTTACGTTTAGCGATTGATGTAGCCAAAAAAAATGGCTGCCCAAATGATACGGTCGAACGTGCCGTTAAAAAAGGTGCGGGCTTACTCGATGATGGAGCCGTGATCGAAGAAGGCGTCTACGAAGGATTCGGCCCCCACGGCGTGGGCGTATTGGTAGAATGTCATACCGATAATCGCAACCGCACCATTACGGAAATTAGAAATATATTTAGAGACCACGGTGGAACTTTGGGTGAACCCGGTTCGGTAGGTTGGATGTTTAAAAGGGTCGGGTTAGTCGAGGCCCATAAGCCAGGTACCTTCGATCCGGAAGAAGAAGCCATCGAAGCCGGTGCAGATGAGGTTGAAAAATCTGAGGAAGGTTATTCCTTTTATACCGCGCCCGAAAATTTGGACGGAGTTCAAAAAGCGCTTACATCGAGGGGCTGGAGCGTGACGGCGTTTGAACCATCTTTTAAAGCGACCAACATAACAGAAGTAACCGCCGACCAAAGAAAAGAAATCGAAGAGTTCTTGCACGAGGTGGACGATTATGACGATGCCCACCGTGTGCACGCGACTTTAAAATAGTTACTGCTCGATAAACGGAACAGCGGGATAGGTCATTGTTATACAATGAAGCGAGCCCATTCCTTCGTTCGCTAGTCTTTTCGTATTCAAAGGAACAACCTTTAAACCTAAATCTGAATATACTTTTATTGCCGCTGCGTCGTTTGCTTGATCAAAAATAGGTACGAAAACTGTTCCGTTGACGGTTACTGAATTCACGTACGTTTCATACGTACCTTCAGCGGTTGGTAACATATGGACCTTTAAGCCCTGGTCTTCGAATATTTTTTTGAATTCGGGAGAGTCGGTAATCACAGTGTCGGCGCTTATGAATCTTGCGCGTTCATCAACGTGACCGATACCTTTTAAATGCGGTAATCTGATAAGTCGCTTACATCCATATTTCTTTTTAAAAACCTTATCATCAATCGCCTGCACCATATGGTTATTAACGATAAAGCACAGGCCCTGGTCGTTACCCATAAAATTTCCGCCTTCAAAGAAAATGTCATTTTTCAAAATAGGTGCATTGAACATGGCTCCTATGAATGCGTCCGGCTCGAGACGACGGTGATAGTTCGCATCCACTAAAATTAAACCCGTATTAGTAGCGATTACAGGAATTGGAAATCCATCCCGTGCCCAAAACGGATCATGCATTCCAACGGAAACTACTTTTAATCTAGAAGCATCAATGTATTTTTCGTATTTCTTGCGGACACTTTTATTGTCCATAGCATTTGTAGTAACGACTAAGGTAACACCCATCGGGATATTTCGAGCGAATGCTTCTTTGATATCTTCAGATCCAAAAGAAGTTTGCTCACTGATAACTAAATAACCGGCACGTTCGTAATCCGCAAACGGACGCGCGACCATATCTTCAAGTTCATCGTTTAATGTAAATCCAAAATTTGAATTGAATGTGGCTCTCTGGTTATACGCAGCCATTTGGGCGGCTTGTTGGGCCGTTGGACTAATTGGTAAAGATTGGGCTTGAACCGACGAGGTTGCTAAAGTCGCTAAAAAAATGAATTTAACCATTTGGCCCCCGGGTATGGATGCCGCCGAATCTACCACTGAGTGAGGCCTGATGCTTGCCGTTTGCGGGTTTTATGTAAAATGTAAAGGCGCTCTTGAATATAAAAGTGCCAGAATCGACCTTGGGTAACCCCACTGTCTCCCTTTTTAAAGGTTACGATAAGATTTATAATTAAGTTTTGTAACTAAATGCAGTCGCATACATGCGAATCTGCTTTAGCATTGAAAATAGCCCGTTCGTGCGACTTGGGGATAGGTTTTTATCAAACCCTAAATCCTTTAAAAAATCAGGCGAGATCTCCATAATCTCTTTCGGAGTTAGGCCATTGTAAACGCCTAGTAAGACACTGACTAAGCCCCTTACGATCAAGGCATCACTGTCGCCCCAAAAGTGAATTTTTCGATCAGTGTCCATTTCGGCAAATAACCAAACCTGGGATTGGCAGCCTTTAACTTTATTATCTTCAGTCTTCATGGCTTCCGGCATGGTCTCCAAAGACTTTCCTAGATCGATTATTTTTCGATAACGCTCTTCCCAGCCGGCCAGGCTTTCAAATTGGGCTTTAATTTTTTGAACGTTGGGATGATCCATGAATTCCTTAAACAAAAACACTTATGTTACTTATAATTTTAATGCGTTCAATTTTTTTAAAAGAGTTCGCTCGATTTTTTTACCCATATTACCGAGGGCATCTTCGAAAGTGTTTCTATCCAGTTTCTCGGTGATTTCCAAGCACTTTAAGTAGAAGCCCTCTTGATCATCAAAATACCCATTCCAGAGGGCACGAGCTTTTTTCTCCGGTAAATAGAGCGATTCCATTTCGGCGGGATCGCCTTCTTTGCGATTGATAAAATCAAGCATGTCGGAAATTTGCCGAGGCGAAAAATCCAGCTGCACGAGTGCTTCTTCCATCAAGGCCATTTCGACGTAATTTAAATACTCGTTGAGTTCGCCCCAGAATTTAAGTCCGTTGCTCCCGTAATTACTTTGGCAGAAGAAAGTGCTGCAAACGCCCCCGCGCCATTCCCATATTCCGCAGTTGGAAGTTTCTTTTTGGAAATAGGGGCAAAGCCAGTCGGCCCTTTGCCCGAAATCCCCTTCTTTACGTTGATTGAAAGGTACTTGGTAAGATACGGGTGCGACGATCCCAATGGGTAATGCGTACTGCCGGCGCTTGATGATTCCGTTCATTACGGACTTCAAACCAGGAGTTAATTTCTCTTTATCGCGAAGAATTCCCCCGACCAAATAATTCGGTAAATAAGGATAGTAGGTGCAGCACTTTAAATCAGGTTTGTAAAACGGAGCCTTCTTATTTTGCGGTGGAGACATTGAACAGTTATTACAAGTAGCTTTGGTTTCAATGACCTCGGCTTCCAATAATTCCGGCACTAACAGTACTTGATATATTTTTGGAAGTTGGGTTTTTAACTTCATCGCAAAACCTTAAGCGGCTTGGCGACGGACGATTTTTTCCAAGAAAAGTCGGCGATCATGGGATTGATAAATGATGTGAAATTCTTCCGGACGAGCGATAACTTTAAGAACGCGAATTCCCGCTTCCACGCAATAGCCTTCAAAAATATTTGTGAAATGACAATTGCCAATTATTTTAAGCTCCCAGTTTGGTTCGCCTTCTTGAAGATCTAACACCAAAGACTTCAATGCTTCATGATTGGCTTTGGCTTTATATAAGCATACTTCACCAGCACGTTCGGCATAGACGAAAATTTCGTCCTGCAATTCGAACGAATAGCAGGGTTTTTCCAATCGGCTGAATTTGAGGAACGGGGGTTTAGGAGCCACATATACTTTACGGTGGCCCCAGACCAAACCTTTAGTCTTGTGAGGGACTTAATTCAGGTTTTCGTTAGATTTTTGGTAATAGGCTTTCTTCATCTCGTCGTAGTGCTTCTGCTGCAAATGTCCCCGTCTGGAACACATTAAATTGGTAATATCATGTTGATACGAAACCATAATCTGAGCATCCGTATCGTAGAATTCCAAATAACAATCAGGCAATCCGAACACGTGACCGACTTCGTGGCGAATCGTCCATTGCACGTTATATTCTGTTAACAGAGAATTACCATCCATGACAATTTGGTTTACGCCAAGGCCCGGAACGTGAGGCGTAGCACCCGCTTCCCAAACAACTTCAATAGCTTTTGCGAACAAGCTAGAGACTTGAGTGAAGTCAATTTGCATACTCCATCCATCCCACTGCCACTCTTCCTCGATATTGCCTTCCAAGTATTGGCGAACGTTTTCTTGCAGAGGATCTTTGATTAAGACCTTTGCCACTTGTGGATTTGTAGCATTCCAAGTGACTGAAGAAGACTGGATACCTGCAGGAATTTGGAAATACCCATCCCACATCTTTTGAGCGCCTGGTAAATACTTAGCATAAAGTGCAGATAAGGAATTTGCGGAAATAGATTGCGCAACTTCAGATAGACAACGTTCCCGAGAGCCCGTTGTATTTGTACAAACCTGGACTAACCATTCTTTGTAATTAACTTTTACCTCTTCGCCAACTCCTCCAAGACTAGAGTAATTTTTGAAGTTTTCTTCCCGAGCTGGATCACGGCTTAGAAAGTAAAATCCGCGGATGTCTTTCATTCTTCGTTGCGCCAGGAAAAATAAACTTGGCTGAAGAAGCTTCCAGCGAGTTGCCGATTCATAAATCTTATTGGCTTTTCTGCCCCACTCTAAATAAGCAGCTTCTTCAATTGGTAATGTTGCCGTTAATTCTGCCTGGCCTAACAAAACAGGTTTCATTTCAACCGGAATCGTATTCATTAGTTCCGTAAAATCAGCGCGTATTGTTTTTTCGTTATATTGCTTTGGAGTTTCGATTGGAGTTCCGGTTTGGGTAGCAGCACTGGTAAAAGATAATTTGACCGGAAGAGCTGAATTTATTTTTTCCAACCAACGTAAGTTCCGCGCACCCATTTCAACAATGTCATCTAACGGATGAACATCCGGTAATCTGTTTCCTTGGCTTTCAAGGATCTGGCGATATTCAGGACCGGTCATATCCAAGTCCATATGCACTTCGTGCATCGGAGTAAGGATTCTGGGTTTAGCAGAAGCGCTTGCACCGAATAAAGTTAAAGTAATCAAGGAAAGTACAATGTTTTGAAGCATTTGATTTTTCATGCATGAAGTTTTTCTTGAGGTCGAGTTTTTGTCAACATTTAGCTCTGTTGATCGGCCTCTAAGAGTAATTTTAATTTACGTGCCCAGGGCCCTGGAACCCCTTGTCCAATAGGCTTTCCGGCTACTTCAACGACGGGCATTACATCAATTGTAGTTCCTACCATGAATACTTCTTTAGCTTGTTGTAACTCTTGAAGGGTAAGTTTTCGTTCGATAATTTTCAAACTCGGTTCGTGCTCTCGGACCAGCTCGCACATGCGCTCTAAGGTTGTGCCCGATAGGATTGTTTTCTTAGGCGGATAAATTATTTCGTCTGCTTGAGTCAGAACTGCTAAATTTTCCGTGCTTGATTCAGTTAACGTATCGCCATCGAAACCTAACGTGAAATCAAGGCCCTTATCCACTGCCTCTTTTTTCATCATAACGTTAATCAGGTAATTACAGCTTTTAATGGTCGCCCACGGAAATCCCTTTGGGGTAAAGTCAGAAATTCCGGTTTTAACACCCGTATTCCAATTTCGATCTGCGGGTGGTTTCATTTTATGAAGAATCACGTACAACTGTGGGCCAGTTGAATCATAGGGATTTGTACTAAAAGACCCCGGGCCCCTCGCTACAAAAATTCTCAGTAACCTTGTTCCTAAATCTTGGTGTTCTTTACTGAGTGTATCCACGACGGCTTCAAGCTGGGGAAGCTTTGAAAGATCAAGACCGATATAGGCGGCCGACCCCTTTAATCGCTTAAGATGTTTATCTTTAAGCCAGGGCTTATCTTTAATTACTTTTATGGCTTCAAAAACTCCGTCGCCCCGGTGAACCAAGTGATCATCGATGGGAACCAACATTAAAGCCGGATTTCTAATTAGGCCACCCGCCCAAGAATTGTACATCACCAGCATATCTGTGCCGTCTCGACGAATTGCATCTAACGAATTGATCTCTTGAAAACTACTCATCCCAATTAATTTAAACTAAAGTAGGGCGAAAGCAGAAAGGTTATTATGGAAAACCTGCAAAAATCTCGACGAATAGTGGCGACCGCGGCCCTGCCCTATGCAAATGGGTATGTTCACATCGGCCACATGATCGAGTATCTGCAAGTTGATTTCTGGACCAGGTATATGCGGCTTCGTGGGCATGAATGTTTATACATTTGCGCCGACGATACCCATGGCACTCCGATCATGGTCAATGCCATGAAACAAGGAATCACGCCTGAAAAATTAATCGAGAATTCTTACCGCGAACACTTGGCGGACTTTACTGATTTTCAAATCGAGTTTTCGCATTTTTCTTCAACCAATTCTCCAACCAACCAAGCGTTGTGCGAAGAATTTTACGGACGCATGAAAGCAAAAAATCATGTTTCCCAAAAGCCCGTTGAACAACTGTACTGCAACAATGATAAAATGTTTTTACCAGATCGCTTCGTTAAAGGCGGATGTCCTGTTTGTAAGTCCAAAGACCAATACGGTGATAATTGCGAAGTTTGCGGAGCTGCTTATTCGCCAGAAGAACTCATCGAACCTTTTTGCGCGGTTTGCGCGGCAAAACCCGTACTTAAAGAATCGAATCACATATTTTTTAACTTAAATAATTTTAAAGACTATTTGCAGAAATGGTTACCTGATCATACGAGCCCCGAAGTTACAAAAAAAATGATGGAATGGTTTGGCGATGATTTAAGACCTTGGGATATTTCCCGGGACAAACCTTATTTTGGTTTCCCCATCCCAGGCGAAGACGGAAAGTTTTTCTACGTTTGGGTTGATGCTCCGATGGGCTATATCTCTAGTCTTAAAGACTGGTGCACCCTGAATAAAAAATCTTTCGAAAATTATTGGAATGATCCAAATACCGAAATTTATCATTTCATTGGTAAAGACATCATTTATTTTCACGCGCTTTTTTGGCCAGCCCTATTAAGTGCCGCGGATTATCGGACGCCAACGGCTGTATTTCCCCACGGACGATTAATGGTAAATGGTGAAAAGATGAGTAAATCCCGCGGGAATTTTATTTCCGCACGGACTTATCTTAAAAATTTGGATTCAACGTACCTTCGCTATTATTACGCGACTAAAATTAATTCCGGGATGGATGATTACGATTTAAACTTTGACGATTTCGTTAACCGGGTAAATGCCGAGCTGATCGGAAAAATTACAAACCTTGCTTCGCGAGGCTTCCAAATGCTGGGAAAAAGCTTTGATCATAAGCTCACTACTTTGGATTCCGGCGGTGAAAGAGTTTTAAAATTAATTACCGATAAATCTGAAGAGATCGGCACTTACTTTGAAGCCCGGGAATTTGCTAAAGCCATGGCTGAAATTCGATCTTTAACTGAAGAAGCAAACCGGTACTTCGATGAAAAAGCACCTTGGAAATTGATTAAAGAAAATCCTACCGAGACCCAAAAAATTCTTACCAGCACGGTAAATATTTTTCGGCGCTTATCAATATTATTGAAGCCTGTGTTACCTCAATACGTGGCAAAGGTTGAAGCACTGCTGGGTGGAAAACCATTGATGTGGGCCGACTTAAATACTTTAATCACCAATTCTTCTATTCAAACTTACCAACACTTATTGGGCCGCATCGAGCCCGAATCTGTTCAAAAAATCTTGGACGAATCTAAACCGCCCGAGGGAACAATAGTCCCTGCAAAACCAGTAGCGGCGAAATCAACTACTGCCGCGAAAACTGCAGCACCCACTTCCGGAGGTCCGATGGAAGAAATTGATATGGAGTTATTCCAAAAAATTGATTTACGAATTGCCGAAATCATTGAAGCTAAATTTGTTGAAGGTGCTGATAAACTTTTACAATTGAAAGTTCAAGTTGGCGATCAAACTAAACAAATTTTCGCGGGCATCCGCGCGGCTTACGATCCCGAAAAACTTTTAGGACGTAAGGTATTAATTGTTAATAATTTAAAACCGCGAAAGATGAAATTCGGGATGTCCGAAGGAATGGTGCTTGCGGCAGGCGATGGCGGGTCGGATTTATTTATTCTCTCCCCTGATCCGGGTGCAATTCATGGAGCAAAGGTTAAATAATGGCGAAAGCCCCAGGCAATTCGCCCTCGACGGGACCGGGAAAACTAATCAACGAAATATACCGCTGTTTACAGAGGGCAGATGCGGAAGCTTTGCTGATTCCTGAAGACTCTGACCAGTATCAATTACTTCTTAAAGATTTAGAAACCCGGTGGGAAAAATTAGCCACGGATTTTCCTAAACTGTACGATTTGAAACGAGTTTTTAAAAATGGCTGGAACCGCCGCAAAATTTCGGACCTCTTGATCGCCTTTGAGCGGGAACTTGGTCTTCATTTAATGGAAACCGATTTTCTGATCGATCAGCACGATAAAAAAATCGAAAAACGCCCTGATATACCTTTAGAGATCGCGCTTGATTCAATTCGCTCGAGCTTTAATGTGGGTGGTTTTTTAAGAACTATTGAAGCATTTGGGTTGTCCCATATCCATTTGATAGGATATACGCCGCTGCCATCTGATGATGGGGTAAAGAAAACGGCGCTCGGAACCGAAACAAAAATAAATTATACAGAATGGAAACAGCGGGATTTATTTTTTTCATCCATGAAAGAAAAGGGTTTTCGAATTATAGGGGTTGAAACATCCCAAAATTCGGTAGCAGTTGCCGAACCATGGCCAATTGTTCCAACTGTATTAATTTTTGGCAATGAACGTTGGGGATTAGATAAGTGGGCATTAAGCGAATGCGATGAAATCAGACGCATTCCACTGTTAGGAGAAAAGAATTCCTTAAACGTTGTGGTCAGCGGTGGAATCGTTATTCATGAGTGGATCCGGCAATGGGGTTTGGGCGGCAATCATGGTTGAAAATGAATTTCTCCTGAGGGCAATCGGATAATACGACTGTCCTGCGCAAAAAAAATATGATGTTGCCCATCAGCCCAGCGAAGATGATTGCCCTGGTACCATTACTTTAGACGTAGGACCCTTAACTTCCCAAGCCGTCGAGGATCTTGTCGGATTCGAAAGAATTTGGATTATATTTATTTTCCATGAAGTCGGCACCAAATATTCTGAAGAAGATAATTTTAAAGCAAAAGTTCAGCCGCCAAGACATGCCTGTAGTAAAAAAAGTATTTTTTCTACTCGATCTCCTCACCGTTTCAATCCGGTGGGTTTAACATTGGCGAAGATCCAAAAAATTGATGGTAATAAAATTTGTGTGACCGGAACGGATCTATTGAATGGCACACCGATCTTAGATATAAAACCCTACGTTCCGGAATATGATTCCCATCCAGTATCTGCGACGGGGTGGCTAGAAACCGAAGAGTTAGATACCTGGACAATTACCTGGGATCAGCAAGCGATGTCTGATTTAGCATTGATGGGCAATTCCCAGCACTTGTTTCAAAATCGTAATGGACCGGATGATCATCGCCCGCTTTTACAGCACTTTGCAGATTTAGAAAGATTCGAGGATCTTGTTGAAAGGCAACTTCGACACCGGCCATTTGATAAACACCGGCATAGAATTAAATGGAATGATGAAACAAATCTCGGCACCTTATCTTTAGGCCCATGGCGAGTGGAGTTTGCTTTTTCCAGAATGAAAAAAGAGTTTCAAATTCTCCACGTAAAAATGGGTTAGTATTCCAAATCTGCCTCAATACTTAATTTAACAAGTCAAATCGCCCCTAAATATTGGTATTCGGGGGCTCCTCGCTACCGGCATTACCTTTGCTTTGCCTAGCTGTCGTGGACCCGATTATTAACAACTTAAGAGGAGATATGAGAATGGAAAATACAGTAGCATTTCATCCAGCCATGAGCTGGCGATCAATTTTAGCAGGCGTGTTAGTAGCATTGTTTAGCTTTGTTACGTTGATGGCTTTAGGGGTAGCGATCGGTGGCGTTAGCTTAACCGATGGTGCTTCGTTACAGAACGCTGGAATCTTCAGCGGTGTTTGGGTGATCTTGTCTTCTATCATTTCATTATTTATTGCAGGTTATTTTGTTGCGCGCGTTTCTAACTTTGGCGCTTTCCGAATTGGAATGGGTCAAGGTGCCGTTGTCGCTGCCCTATTTTTTGGCGTGATGATGTGGCAAGCAATGGGCATGGTTGGTTGGATCGCTAAATCAACTGGCTCTGTACTTGGAAGCGTTGCTCAAGTTGGTGCTCCTGCAGCAGCAGATGCAATCGCCAACTCTAATTTAAATGTTGGAAATTTGATTGAAGATAACTTGGACGGAGTTCAGTTCAAAGGTGATTCTAAAACGGTAATTTCTGGCGTTGCTTCACGACTTGTTCAAGGTGAAACAGAAAGTGCTAAAAATTATTTGGCGCGAAATTCTTCATTAACTCGTGCAGAAGTTGATACTCGTATCGACCAAGCTCAAGCACAAATTGGTGCCGTTGCTGATAAAGCTCGTGTTACCGCAGCAAATGCGCTTAAGGTCAGCGGATGGAGCATGTTCGCAATGTTAATCCTTGGACTAGCTGCTGCAGTTGGTGGCGGTTATTTGGGCGCGGTTTCCAATGTTCGGGATCCATTAACGGCACCTGTACGACGAACTCGTACCGGCGTTGCGCACGCTTAATTATTTTAAGTAATTCCGAAATAAAAAAGCCGCGGTAAAAATACCGAGGCTTTTTTAATTTTGAAACTGATTGAAAAATGGATAATTAATTATCGTCTTTTCTTTGATGCTTTCCGGAACGCATTTTCCCCCGGCGATTAGCTCCCGCTTTTTTTAACTCTGCCTTACATTCCACAGAAACTTCGTTCTCATGCTTTTTAAAACACCTTAGTATGCGACCTTCACCGGGTTTTAAGTCAGGACAGAATTTTTCTTTATCGGCTTTACAGACTTCAATAATACTTTCCATCATTTGCCCACGAGGTCCGCGTGGACTGTTTTTTTCTTCCTTGGGTTCGGCCAGGGTCGTTGCTGAAAAACCGGTAATGACTAACCCGATATATAGTACCGAGGTACAAACTATCTTTCGCATCAAGTACTCCTTGTTTACGAAAACTTTATCAATTGCTTTGGGTAAAATGGAGAAAAACTTTTTTAAGCTGGACCATCAGTCTCAATATCGAATTAGGTTAACGTAACACCCATCGATTGAAGCCATTCCCAAATGAACGGAGCAGATTGTTTTAACTGCACAGCTATAATGCTAAAAAAGAAATAGCAAAGTCCTACCGCTAAAAAACTGAGTATAACAAGGATACCGTCTTCTTCCAAAAGTCCTAAGCAATGAAGCAGAATTGCTAACACCGGTACCGTATTACTCATAGGAATTGGCAGTGGCAGCGCAAGCAAAAATGCATTAACTAAAACCAACAGAAAAGTAAGCGCTTTAAAAACAGGATGCTTGAAAAATCTATTTCCCCGGGGATGAATAAACTTTTCCAGAAATCCGAAAATTTTTAATGCTACTTCTACACTCTTAAATAAAACTTCTTTTTTAATTACCCGGTCGCGAAACCGTTTAGGTAATTTGGGCGGCTTTTCAAAAACATAGAAAAAGGCAATCACCACCATCAGCGGACCCAATATGCTGGACAATCCAACCAGTGGAATGGGTTGCAAAAATGGCAGACATAAAATGATGATAAGAATTAGATGACCCTGGATTCCGAACAGGGTCATGATTTCGCCCAAGGTCAGGCCGTCAGAAGCGCCGTTTTTAGCTAGCGCTTCCAGTTCTTCAAGATGTTTACGAAACAGACTTTCTGTCTGTGATTTCATTAGCCGATCGTCGCAATAAGTTGCGCAATTAAAAGCGCAACGACGCTCATAACTTTAATCAAAATTGCCACGCCCGGACCAGATGTATCTTTGAATGGATCGCCGACAGTGTCGCCAACCACCGCAGCTTTATGAACTTCACTACCCTTAGCATGGCCAGGCATGCCGCCCTTTTCGATAAACTTTTTAGCGTTATCCCAAGCGCCACCCGCATTAGCCATAAACAAAGACATTGTCGCACCAACTGCCAATGCACCCGCTAAAGTTCCTGCAAGTGCCTGAGGCCCCAATGCAAAACCAACTGCGATCGGAGCTACTACTGCAATTAGACCTGGAAGAATCATTTCAAAAAGTGCCGCTCTGGTAGCGATATCAACGATTTTCGCAGGTTGTGGTTCAGCTTTACCTTGAAGTAATCCCGGAATTTCACGAAATTGACGTGCAATCTCTTCAACGATTTTTCCAGCAGCTCTTCCAACGGCAGTCATTGTTGTAGCACCAACTAAGTATGGAAGAATTGAACCGATTAAAATTCCGATCAAAACACCAGAGGCAGTCAGATCTAAAGACATCGCCGCTTTACCGGCTTGGATTCTTACGTGGTTAACTTCCATATTAAATGCCGAGAAAAGTGCAACAACGGTAAGGATTGCAGAACCAATGGCAAAACCTTTTCCGATCGCTGCCGTTGTATTTCCAACTGCATCTAACTCGTCAGTGATATTTCTAACTTCTTTTCCAAGTCCTGACATTTCAGAAATACCGCCAGCGTTATCAGCAATTGGCCCGTAAGCATCAACTGTCATTACAACTGCAGTTCCTGCCAACATTCCAACGGCCGCAAGTGCGATACCGTATAATCCTAAAACTCGGTCAGCAAAATAAGCTGCTAAAATAACGATGATCATTGGAATGGCAACCGATTCCATACCTACCGCTAAACCACGGATAACTCCGGTCGCGGGACCAGTTAAATTTGCTTTTGCAACAACGCGAATCGGATGATGAGCAGTATAGTACTCGGTAATTAAACCAATTAATGCTCCACCGATGGCACCGGCGCCCAACGCCACGGTCACGTTTTGGGTGAACCCAAGAATCGGCATTATGATGTAGGAAGCAATTGTTAAAATAACAGGTGGGATAATTAAAGCGTTTCTTAATACTACCGCAGGACGAGCATTACTTAATAAACGAGTAACAAAAATTACGAGAATTGAAATGACCATTCCCAACGCAGATAAAATAAGTGGAAGTAACACGGCCGATGCACGAGTTCGCTCGTCACCCATCGTTGCGAAATCTTCTGCTAGCCCTTTAATTTGATCCATTGAAGTTGTTAATCCGATGGCCATCGCTGCTACAATTGCGGCAACCAAACTACACTGTCACTTGGCCAGACTAGCTTGTCTTTAACAGCCGGACAGTCTGCGGCGGTTTCCGCTTACAATGTGAGCGGTGTTTTGTCTGTTGCAAGTAACAGCAATTCAAACGTAGCATATTACAGCATTAGCGGTAATCAAATTACCGTTCACGGGAATGCGGCTGGATCTACAACCATGAGCGTCTGCTCAAACAATGGCTGTGT
>JAZKJI010000179.1:0-9306 GCA_040384405.1 Bdellovibrionota bacterium | reverse complement strand
AATAACTTTTCCGGCGATGTCGGCTCCGACATCAGCTGCCTTTGTATAGATACCGCCGCCGATGCGCGCGAAAAGGGCGATGGAAGATGCACCCACTGCAAACGAGTGAAGAACCGTTCCAACGATTGGTTGGCCTTGGTAAATCATGTACAAAGAACCCAATCCAATTAAGCCTAAGCCCGCGACGGAAAGACCCATTACCGCGCCACCATCAAGTGCAACTAATAATGATTTCGCTCTTGATCCGGTTGCTGCTGCCTGAGTCGTTCGAACGTTAGCGTAAGTTGCTGCCTTCATTCCGAAGAAACCAGCCAGTAAACTTAAAAAAGCTCCAAGTAAAAAACAACCGCTGGCAATTGGACCAAGTGCCCAAGCAAGCGCGATACTGACAACCACTGCGTAAACCGCAAGTACTTTATATTCGCGTACTAAGAAAGCCATCGAGCCTTCGCGAATGTAATTTGCGATTCTGTTCATAGTTTCATTTCCGGCAGGCTGAGCCTTCACACGAAAATAAAGAACGAGCGCTAAAATTAAGCCGACAATTCCGGCGACTAAAGGGCTGATTAACCATTGCTGAAGAGAAGAATCTAACGCTTCCATTAAGGCTCCGCTTTATGAGGTTGTGAATAAGCTTTTAAATGCAGATCTATGGGTACGAAACCACTAATGAATTGTCAACGCCAGCTTATTTTAAACGGAATGTCACTTGAAGGGGGAAATGGTCGGAACTTGTAATCTTGCTGAGAACATTCGCCTGTTCTATGTGCAAATCTCGAACAAAAATATGATCCAACTTTAATCTGCGTGAATCTTCAGCGAATTTCACGGGCTCGGCACCCAGTGATGCCATGTTTTTGTGCACAAATGCCAATCTTTCCGCAGTCCATGTGTTCATGTCCCCGGCCACAATCAGCGGACCTTCCTTTAATGATCTCACATTTTCCATTAACCACAGGAAATTTTTTTTGAATTGATGCCAACTAACGAAATTTAAAAAATGAAGATTTAAAATAATAAGGGTTTCGGAAGGCTTCGAACCTAGGTACGCACTGCAAAGACTGGATTTAGGAGTTAGGAAATTTAATTCGCGATAGGGAAATCTCAATCCTTGAACTTCTTCACTGTGAACCCGGCTTAAGGTCATGACGCCGGTGGAATGGGAATCCCAAAGGTATTCAAAACTCGAAAACATTTTAACCTGCATTTTTGTCTGCAAATCGTTCCAGTCTTGATTTTTGAACATTTTCGAATGCGCTTCTTGCAGCAAGAAAAAATCACTCTGTTTTTTCAGTATATAAAATTCTTTATAAAACTTTTCGCCTTTTTTTGCTTTCCAAACATTCCACAAAGTCAGCGTTAAGGTCCGATCAGGAAGCTTCTGAAAGGGGGCCTTCCCTTGCAGTAACAAACTATCACAATCGGGTTTAACGCGGTAAAACACTTAAAGTTCCTTGGTTAACTCTTGAAACTATTAGGCAATGGATTCGAACTTAAGACAAATTATTTTTGCCTCTGGCAAGTTACGCAATTAGGATGGCTTGATGAATACGGAAATATTGAAACATATTAAATTTTTCGGGGTTTTGACTTTTTGTTTCGTGTTGGCGTCTTGTACAACCCCCCAAAGAAAACGATCATTGGCAATCGGTGCGGGATTTTTAACCGGGACCTTAATCGGAGCCGCTACCGCTCCGGCCAATGAACGGCGCGAGCTTCACGCAGTCTACTGGGGTGGAATCGCCGGAGTCACTGCAGGTTTGGTTTCAAATTATATGTACGATGACTCGGAAGAAATCGAAAAGCTGCAGTTGCAGACACAGAATTTGAAAAAAGAATTAGAACTCATTCAAAGCGCAAAAATGATTCAAAAAAAGGAAGGTCGCGGAAAATTTCAAGACTCATCGGCTGGAAATTGGAAATTATTTGAAGTCGACCGTTGGGTAAAGGAGTCCCCTTACCGCTTGCATCACATCGATCAAGTTTTAGAAGTCACGCCGGACGGTCCATCTGGGAATTAAAAATACTTTCAAATATCTTGCAGTTGTTTTTAGTGCCCTGATCATATTTGTATTGGGCATTCTTATTTTTCCTTACACTAAAGTTATTAACAGAACCTTTCCACCCGTCGAGACAACAGTCAAAGCAGGACCGGGTGACGAATTATTAGTAAGCCGCAAGTACGAACGAATTGAAAAAATCGATGAGTTATTAAATAAACTATTAAGCTTCGAGGCGTCTGGTAAATCCTTGCCTCCAGAACTATTGGACAATTATTTCACGGAAGCATTTCAAGAAAAATACCGAAGGCTCTCCGCAAGAACTTTTGAGGTTTCTAGAATTGCTCAGAATTCCGAGCTTAAGCGGCTATCGCGCATTCGTGAAAACGAATGGCAAACTTGGATGGAATTTGATTCTGCAGATAATCAGAAAAGCTTATTGTCATTCCGGCTGGTTTTTAAAGATGATCTTGTCGATATGTTTACTTTAGATCAGCCTCTTCACCCCGGGACGGTACCCGTCATTATGGGATCTGATATTATGGTTATCAGGATTCACTGCCTGTGGGATCAATTGAAACTTCCGGTAGCTCCGCAATGGCTTAAACAAAAGTCCGAGCGTGAATTTCTAATCGGTTTTCAAAAAAATAGAATCCCCAGCGAAAACCTGGAAATAAAGTGCGCTGATAAAATATTGAAGGCACCGCTGGACGAGGGACTTGCGTTCATGGATGAGTCGCTGATGAAAAAAGACGTCATTCCAAAAAATAAAAAGGTCGCTAACAAACCATCAAAATTAGAAAAGAATTTACAGGATGCTTTAGGCTTCACCGTGCAATGACAAGACTTGTTCAATTTTAAGTTCCGGGAAATGCAGTTGCACGCGGGAACCTACACCTTGTTTGGAATCGATATTAATTTTTCCACCTAAGTGATTGAGTACGATACTTGAATCATAAAGTCCCAGACCGTTACCCTGTTTTTTTGTCGTTACGGTGGACTTTCCAATTTGCGATAAAATGTTTTCTTCGAACCCCGGTCCTTCATCAATACATTCAAAAACGATTTTGCCTTCATCTTCTGTAAGACCTAAGAAAATCGACTGGCCTGGTTTTGTCACATCAACTGCGTTATCCAAAATATTACTAAGAATCCGTTGTATCTTATTTTTCTTAAGCGGAATCAAATTACGAGCTTCAGTTCCTATGGATTTGCTGATCACCCAATTAATTTCAGGACGCGTGCGCTGATATTCCTGTACTAATTCGGCCAAGACATCATTAATACAACTGGCACCTAAGTGATTTTGGTTTTTCATTCCTATTTGCAATAAATCTTTTGCCGTTTTTTCAATTCGGTCCACGGTTTGAAACAATAATTTCGATTCTTCGGATTTGATCCCACCGCTGGTCAGGTTTTCGGCGAGTACTCTTAAAAAAGAAAGGGGCTGTCTCAGATCATGGGCAACTTGTTTTGCCCAACGAACCTTTTCTTCCTGCCAACGTTTTTCCGCTTCCATGACCCGCCGTTCATTTGAATGACGCTGTCTAAGGATTAAAATAATAAATAGTGCGGCCATTGCTAAAAGATGCGCCCCTAAAAATAAGGGCGATAACAATATCGCCCAGTAAAGTTCACTCTCATGTAACTGAAATCGTAAATTAAATAATTCAGCACCGCGATAGATTAATGGCTGCTGATACGACAAATGTTTCACTGATAAAACTAAAATTTCATCCGGAGTGACCATAGTAATATCGCTAACTAATTTTTCATTTCTTTTTAGCCAATTAAAAAGATCATTAAAAACTTCTGGACCCGAACCTTTGAGGATTTTCTCTCCCAACGGCTGACTCCAAAGTAAAAGCGTATTTTCGGTGCGCGCCTTTAATTGGTCTACAACTTGATTAAAGCTGAGCGCCGTCACCGACGCGGTAAACACGATGATCGAAGTGATGATAATAAAAATGCGAGCGATTAAATTCAACTTTGCCTCACAGGTTAATTTACGACGAAGTACGCGTAGGCCTCAACTGTCAGATATTTGGACAGTTGTTCTTTCAATCGTATGAAATCTAAAGAGTTACATTGAACTAGAGTCTATTGCTGCTGGAAAGTCAGGGCTTCAAGCCATTTACAAGCTCCCCAGGAAAAGGGATGTTCAGATTGGTAAAGTAACGTTTTGACAGGCCTTAAGTTTCCTTCACCATTTAGATTCGAAGATTTCCGTTCGTACACTTCGAATATGCAGCCATCTTTTTTAACGGTAATTTCCAATTCAGTTTTAATTCGGGATGCAGTTGGGACATCACCATAATAAATGCAGGTCTTATAGGCCTCGGCTAACAACCAACTCCACACCATACCGTCATGATATTTTCGTAAACCCACAATCTTTGTTGTCCATGCTACTTCGCTGGCAGCGGAAGCTGGATAAACCGGAACTCCCAAATGCTCTTGCCACAAAGCTGTTTCTTTTAAACGTCGAAATAACTTTTCATGATCAATGTATCCGGAAAATAATTTGTCTTGCAAGACCCACAGATGGGCTTCAAAACTGAACTGTTTTTTTAGTCCGTCATTGCCAAGTCCATTAACAAAAAGCCCGGTCTCTTGCCGAAAGAACCGGTGAAATATTTGCTCTTCAGATGGCCAAGGAATTTCGGCAAACCAGTTAAGACCCAGTTTTTTTCCATTGTTAAGTAGCCGTAGAAATAAAATGTGAGTTGTAAAAATCGCACCTTCGCGCCGGGTGGAATCTTGCCAATCAGAAAATTCATCTTGAAAAAATAAACCGTCTTTAATGGCTGCTTTCAGCGGAAAGAATATTCGCTGAAGCGTATCTTCATACTTTTTAATTATCGCATCGGCTTTGACGGAATTTCTTTTTTGCCAATACAGACAAAGTTCAGTTAATGCCCAAGGTACAAGTAACAAGGAATCAAAAGCCATCGTACCGTGTTCGCCTTCGTATTCGGCGGTTAGTTCTCCACCTTCGTAACCTGGCTTTCGAAGACCTTGAGGAAGAAACCGGAATACAGAATTTAATACGACTCTTGTCTTAGGGTTAATAACATCAAGCCCCCGAGGTAAAATCCCCTCTGGCGAAAGATAATAAAAAATAAGGTCGAGTTGATTTTCTACTAACTGTGGTTCTTCCTGGCTCAATAATCCAGGCACTGAATAACAAAAGTCCCTCACCCAAAGTGTGTGAAATTGGCTGGAGCCGGCGGTCAAATACCGGCGCCCCTGGTATTCTATGACATTCGCCAGATAATCGCGCCGTGCCCGATGTAATAAAGCTTCCAAATTTTCAGACATGAAACAGAGGCTCCTGACAGGCGACAATTAAAGGCAACCCCATTCGATCTTTTTCAGTTACATTTTTTAAATTAAGTTGCCAAGCTTGTAAGTCAATTCCATCTTCATGCTCGTCGGTGGAACCGTATAATTCATCACCCTTGATCACGAAACCTCTTAATGCCATCTCTAATCTTAACTGATGGGATCTTCCGGTTAAGGGCGAAAGCTTCCAAAAGCAGTTATCACCGTTTTGTTTTAAAAAAGTCGCTTCTGTTATTGCCTGAAGGCCGCGGGCGTCTTCGTAAGCGCGGCGTTTTCCCCGGCTCATTTGTGTTTTCCAAGTCCAAGTTTTTCCTGGGTCTAGTTCATCTTTCAATATTTTTCGGGGAATATCCGGTGACCAGCGGTCTTGGCATTTGCCGTGAGTAATGGCTAAGTATGATTTTACAATAATTCGATTTTCAAACCATTTTTGCGAAAGTGCATGGGCTTCTTTAGTTTTCGCGTAAAGTAAAACCCCTTGAACTTCGACATCCAAACGATGACAGGGGAAGATTGGTTTATTAATTTTCTTTTCCAGAAAAACGCCGACGACGGGCCGGGTTTCTTTTTCACCCATTCGGGAAAAAACGCTTAGCCACCCTGCCGGCTTATCAACGGCGATAAAATGTTCGTTTTCAAATAGTATTTCAGGAGTTCTTTTTGCGGATTCCAACAAGGAATATCTCCTTACTAATTTTTCGAGTGGCTTCGGGTTTAACAATTTCCACTTTCGAAAACATTCCTTCTAATTGTTTTTTTAAAGGAGCAAATGCATCGCTGTGAAATAACTTACAAACAAAATGACCCTGGGGTTTTAAAAACTTCTGGGCCACATCCAACGCCATAATGCAAAGTTCTTCACTACGTGCCTGGTCCACATCCCGAATCCCTGTCGTCGATGGCGCCATGTCAGAAAGTACAACGTCAAAGGGACGATCCACTTTTAGAAGTTCTAAACTCATCTCGCGAATATCGGCCTGAAAAAAAGAAAAGCGACGGTCTTTTATGTCTACAGGTTTTAAATCTACCCCAACAACCAAGCCGTTTACGCCCACTTTTTCTAAACAGTATTGTGACCACGAGCCTGGCGAGGCTCCCAAATCTAAAATATAGTCATTTTTTTGCAGCAAACGGTGCTTTTGATCAATCTCCTGGAGTTTATAAATACTGCGCGCCAAGTAGTTTTCTTTTTTAGCCTTATGAAAGAAACGGTCCTTGGGGTTATAGGTCATTCGAATAGTTCCTTTTGCTTTTTTTCGGAAAAAGAGAGCATAATCCAGCCATGAACGTTTTAGTAGTTCTAGCTATCATTTTTGTATTAGTAACCGCGGCTTTCCTGGTGTTGGCATTTTTTCTCCCCGAATGGGTGGGAATTCAAGGCAAAAAGGCTCGAGAGATCCAACGAAGTCACCATGACTCTAATCCTACTATTAACCAGGCCGATGAAAACCTGGTTAATCAGGAAGCATCGGCACTTAGTGTTCCAGTAACCCCGATGGATGATGGTGATGATTCGCCACCTACGATGGGTGACGAAGGCTCACCGTCTTAAATAAATAATTCCAGCAAATTGAATTAACGCAGCTATTCTTGGACGTTCAAGAAACGCTGCGTTCAATAACCATTCTTCTCGATAACGAATTTTTAGGTCTAGGCTAAGTTCCGATACTGCATCGATTTGCTCAAAAGAAAAATTCCCAAAGTTAAAAGAATTGCAATCGAGACAATTCCCCAGCGATGGGAATCAGTTAACTGAGTAACAAGTCCCACTAAGAATGGCCCTAAGATGGCAGCAAATCTTCCCACCACATTCATCAGTGCGTACCACCGCCCACTTTCACCGGCGGGAACCAAATTTCCCAACAAACTTCGGCTAAGTGACTGAACCCCGCCTTGGGCAGCACCGATCATAAATGCAAGCGCGAAAAATTCCCAGGCTTGGGTCATTTGCGAAGCACAGATGACGGCAATGATATAAGCTCCGATTAAAAAACGAAGAATTTTTTCCGGCGCGAATCGTTCTGATAATTTTCCGGTTAACAGCGTAAAAGGGAATGCAACAAACTGGGTTAACAGTAAAGCACCCATTAAGTGGGGACCGCCAAGCCCAATGCCTGCACCAAAATCAACGGCCATCGACATCACCGTATAAACGCCATCGATATAAAACCAAAACGCTAACAGAAAATAAAATAATCTTTTATTTCGCCAAGCTTTTTTAAAAAGTTCTACTATTTCACGGGTCGCCAAAAATTCTGCACCGGCGGATTTATTTTCAGAAACATTTCGAATAAATGGAATTGAAAACATCAACCACCAAAGAGCCGCTAAGATAAAGCTAACTTTAACTGCAGCGGGACCATCCGCGAATCCAAATATTTCAGGCTTCACGTACATAATCACATTAAACAAAAACAGCACTCCCCCACCCAGGTATCCGAAGGAATAACCCATGGAAGAAATTTTATTCATTCGTGAAGAATCAGAAACAACATGGGGAAGCAATGAATCATAGAAATTACAACTCAAAGAAAAACCGGTCAGCGCTATAGAGTACAGAAGTAAAGGGCCTTGCCATTCACCGGCGTCGAAAAATCCTAAAAGAAAAGTTGCGACTATTCCGAACAAGCCAAAAACCAAAGTCCATCTTTTGCGTGTACCGTGAAAATCGGTAGCGGGTCCTAGTATCAAAGTAATTATTGTAGCTATCAACCCGCTCATTGAAAGGACGAACCCTAAGCGTGAAGTTGAATCGACCGTGTTTTCATTCATGCTCCAATATTTTTGGAAGAATAAAGGAAAGAATCCTGCCATGACCGTCGTTGCAAACGCACTGTTTGCCCAATCATACATGATCCACGAACGTTCTTTTGTGGTGACCTTGGTGTTCGTCAACTGAGACCCCCAAAACGAAAAATAGGACTTTTCAGTCCTATTCTACATCGATGGGGAAGTTTTCAAAGTTATAAATGAAGTTTAGTTCATTAAATCAGCAGCGGCACAAGCAGGTGATCTATCAGGGCAATCATTTACTGCTGCTGAAGTTGGTTGGCGAACTTCTGCTTTTGGAGTTACTACAGCTTTTGGAGCAGTAACTTTTGGAGTTACAACTGGCGCTTTCGGAGCAGCCGCAACTACCGTTGGAGCCGGTGCTTTGACCGCAGCTTGTGGTTCTTCTTTAGCGGGAGCGGCTCTTTCAACTGCTGGTACTTCAGAAGTTTCTGTCGAAGATTTCTTTTCTACCGCGCACTGAACTAGTACACCTTTTTTAAGCTCTTGGCTTTTACAAGCTTCATCGCAAGCTGCCTGAGAATCTAGGGCCGCTCTTTGCGCTTTAACTGAAGTCTGAAGTAAAATTTGTGAACCAGGAGATAATTTTAAATAAACAGTTCTTTTCAGAGCGTCGTTAGCTTTTTTAAGAGAATCTGTATAACAGCCAACTCGGAAAAGAATTGCTTTAGAATTTTCGCTGGTCTCAAGCTGCGCCAATACTTCTGCAGTTGGTTTTTTCTCGTCTAGGCTGATAACTTCGATTTCTTCCAGTTCCTTTTGCAATTCAGTAATTGTCGTGATGTCTTTAGTTTCTTCGCTTAATTCGCAACCGAATCCGCCGATTTTAAAAACTTCCGGAGATCCTGCTACGGCTGCGCCTAACGTATTATAAAGTACGCTGCTGTTACTTAGTAATGTAATTCGATTAATGATTTCATCAGCATTTTTGTCTTCAAGGCGGCCCATCACAGGAGTGCTTAAATCTTTTAATGAATCAGTGGAAGCACATGTCATTGAAGATCGATATGTTGTCGATGCTCCAGCTGCTAGCGCCGGTCCAACTGCAATGTGAAGTTGTTTCTTCGGATCAAAACCTACTGTTGCTGCATCTGTGTTGACCAGCTCATTTGTTGCTGATCCTGGCGGCAATAAAGCCGGATTAGTTGAAGTCGGAGGAGTTGTCGTTGAA
>JAZKJI010000178.1:3477-4531 GCA_040384405.1 Bdellovibrionota bacterium | reverse complement strand
GCTCAGAAATTTAAAATTGATCAAGATTAGTAAAAAATGGATGGGGTACCAGGACTCGAACCTGGGAATGTCAGAATCAAAATCTGATGCCTTACCAACTTGGCGATACCCCAACGTGAAACGAACCTCTTAGAGATATGTAATTTAAGGGCTTTGCGCAAAGGTTGACACATTGTTTCAGGCGCTTCGACCTGAATGTGTTCATTTAGTGGGCCGTTTTCTAAGAGTTTGCCGGTTTAGTAGTGCTGGGTAAGGATTTTGAGAAGAAGCGAGGTCTAGTTAACCAGCGTCTTCCACTCTTCAGAGCTCACATCGCCTTCGTACAAGTTATGCAAAGAAGCGACAGGCTCGGAAGTCGCCACTACTTCGATATTCGATGTCTTACTGATAACTATGGGTTCTTCAGACCCAAGTTGATTGATAAAATTCACGTACAACTTTTCAACTTCTTCATTTGAATGAATGACCGACTGAAGTTGTCCCATTAATTCTTTGGCTTCTTGCCGCGATATTTTATTCGCATCGCCCGCACCGGCAGCTTGAGTCAAAGCGGGAAGTGTTGCGATCCCTAAAAATAACGAGAAGGCACAGAATAAACGATAGCCCATATCGGGTTGGGAAATACTTTTTAAATAATCAACGGCATTTCTGGCGTGTTCAACGACTGACTTTAAAAGTGCTTGGCGGTGGGGAACGAAATATCTTCCTTCTTTTTCATCACTCCATTGATCTTTTAAAATATTTATTTTCTGTAGGAATAAACCAAAGTGGTAAGCCTGAAGTAAATTTTTGTGGGATCTTTCGGAACCATTTTCGGAAGCTGCGTGAAATAAATTTTCTAATAGTTCACCGACAACGCCGGCTACGAACATGCAGTATTGGTTCACTTCCGAGATGGATTTTAAAATCAATGCACCTTTATTTTTTTGACGAGTATAATGAACCATTCCTCGCGCCATTGATAAAACTGGTTTTCTGATGACCGACTGAATAACTGATGGCTGTTGATGAAAAGTAATTAACAAACTTTCGATATCCAAAATTAATAGTTTTT
>JAZKJI010000178.1:531-3467 GCA_040384405.1 Bdellovibrionota bacterium | reverse complement strand
CGGGAATTGCGGAAGGAAAACTTTCCCGCCATTCGCGGATTTCTTCGGCCGACGGGCGAGTTTCCAAAAAGTTTTTAAATTGTTGGTAAGCCGAGAGTGCATCGACTGAAAAATCCTGGGGCCATGGGGCATCCTCAATGGTATCTAGAATTCGGCATAATAAATAAGACATGGAAACCCACTCTTGCAGCGGGTTTTCCAGAAACGTGATTGCTAAAGCAAAACTTCGGCTGACACGGTTTAAATGAGTTTGATAATCGAATTTTTGCATCAAGCTGAAATATTAATTACTAAAATCCGGTTGCCGCGGGCCACGCGAAACGAATTTTCGGTTTTTTTAATTAATTTCAATGCCTCTGCAGCGGTGGAGACTTCTTTTTTATTTACCTCTAAAATTAAATCGCCTACTCGTAATCCCGCCAAAGTGCCCAGGCCTCCGCGATCAATGCCGGTGATGATTGGCTTTTTAACTTCGGGTGCATATCCCCAGTCATCACGAAGAGAATCATTAAGATCGGTAATCGTAATTCCCAAATTAAACGGAGCTTTTGATCCCACCGTTGCTTTGGGCTCTTCAATCTTTGCTTTCTTTTGCAGATCCGGCCGATCAGTAATTGCAACTTCGACCGTTCTGGTTTTTCGGTTCGGTGCCATGACTTTCATTTTAACTTTGTCGCCGATTTTAGAATCAGAAACGGTATCAGAAAGGTCGACTGAGTTATTAATCTTTTTGCCATTATACTCGAGGATTGTATCGTACATCCGCAAACCCGCTTTGGCTGCGGGACTTCCGGGTTCGATTCTCATTACGACGGCACCACGGTTTTTGTCATCCAGGTCCAAATCTGATGCACTTTCATTGGAATGGTCGCCCAGATAGACTCCGAGGTAACCTTTCCGAATCGACCCCCGATTTTCAAGATCCGGTAAAATTCTTTTTACCTCGTCGATGGGAATGACAAATCCAATACCAGGACCGCGGGCATCGATGGCAGCGTTAACACCAATGACATATCCAGCGGTATTTACTAATGGTCCGCCGGAATTTCCCGGATTGATTGTGGCATCAATTTGTAAAAGTGGAACTTTGTTGATCTCGGCTAATTCGCGGCCCATTGAAGAAACAATACCTTTACTTAAAGTGTGGCCATGACCAAATGGATTTCCGAAAGCAGCAACCCATTCGCCGACTTTTACTTCGGAAGAATTTCCCAGGGCAGCAACCGGTAATTTCCCATCAGGTTTAATTTTAATTAAAGCAATATCGGTTCTTGCATCAGATCCAATCAGTTTTGCTTCGTAAACTTTTTCCGCGTTTTCTGTTAACTGAACGTTGATGATGTCAGCGCCTTCAATCACGTGATTGTTCGTTACGATTAATCCATCTTCGCGAATGATAAATCCGCTTCCTAACCCCATTTGCTGCGGTCGATTTGAAAGTTCACGCGGACGCATTCCGTAGAATCTTTCTAACATATCAAGCATCGGATCCCGTTGTCGTGAGCCGCGGAAAGTGGCGGAAGTGGAAATGTTAACCACCGTGGGATTAATAACTCGAGCAAGTTCAACAAATAAGTTAGCAGGCAACGGATCGCCGAATTTCATGGGAGGTGGGGTTTTAACAAAAGATTGCGCTGTGGTGTAAGAGCTGAACATGAAAGTCCAGATGACTCCTAAAATAATTACGCCAGTGAATAAAAGTTTTTTCATTTTTTATTCTCCTCCATTTGAATGAACTTCATTTGTAAGTCAGTCAAAATTGAATCAATTAATCTTTGTTCGTCCGGCGCCAGGTTGCCGGTCGTTTTTTCTTTTAATAATAATAATAAATCGATATTGAATTTGGCCATCGCTTTATCTTTGTGACTTTCCCCGGTTTGGGGATCTGGTGCTAATCCTAAAGCCATAGCGGCGCTGGAGGCTAAGGACATGACAAGCATAGAAAAACTGGCTTCAAGCTGACCCATTCAAAAGCTCCTTTGTTACATAACTTCGGGAAGCCCGTATTAATTAGGGTAAATCCCCTGAAGCTGAACTAATCTTTTCTCGACAGAAACGTGCAGTGGCAAATAGTTTTTTACCAGGGGATCAGGTGTCACAATGAAATCCTGTTCAAACCCCAAGGGTACACGCAGGGGCGAAGTTAAACTATATGCATGAAGTTTGCGCAGGGTTTCAGCAACCAGGGATTTTTGCCCGATAATTTCGGCGGCCCAAGTATCGTGGCGGTACATCATCTTTTCTGAAAATAATAATTTTCCTAAAACCCGGGAAAGGGGTGCAAAGATAGGGCTAAATATACGGGCACGGAATAATTGATCCATGTGTTCGCCAATGCCCGCGATAATTTGCCGAATAAGTGACATCAAAGTTTCTTTGAAACCATCTTGGTGCATCAACCTGGAACTTAAGACCGCCAAAACCGCGTGAACTTCTTTTTCGTCAAGTCGCTCGAGTAAGGCACGGCTGATGTAAATTTTGGGAGAGTGAAACGGCCGTGATGTAACAAATGCATTCACTGAATCACAATCGAACATAAAAACCCTAGGTGGCTGCTCGCGAAGTGGAAAAAATATTTGCGTTAAGTACTGATTAATTTTCCAAGCGTCATGACCATCAAGTGGTGATACCGAAAAAAGATCTTCTAAAAATGTGGGAGCTAAATAAAAAGCTAAAACATAAACAACGCTTAAGACGGCCAATGCTGTAAGTAAGCCAGCGCGGTTACCCAATCTGAATGCCACGATAAACACGAAAACCGTGAAAACCAGCAAGAATAGAAGGACTTTGGTCGAGTTACGTTGGGACGTGCGATTCATAATCTTTTTTCCCACGCGCCCTTCGTCTTGGCAACGTTTATGGGACCAAGCGGCAACTGATTGAAGTGACTTCATTTTATTCAAAGTCGTGAAATAATTCAGTGTGCATTAATAATG
>JAZKJI010000178.1:0-521 GCA_040384405.1 Bdellovibrionota bacterium | reverse complement strand
TCTGAAATGGATTTAATGGCATTGAATCAAGCAGTGAAAAATGAAAGCCAATTCATCGAAGCAATGATGAAAGAAATTGGCCAAGTGGTGGTAGGACAAAAAGAAATGGTGGAAGGCTTGATGATCGGCCTTCTTACGGGTGGGCACATTCTTCTTGAAGGTGTTCCGGGCTTAGCAAAGACGCTAACTATTTCGACAGTGTCCAAAGCAATTTCGGTGGGATTCCAGCGAATTCAGTTTACCCCCGATCTTTTACCGACGGATTTGATCGGAACGATGATCTTTAATCCAAAGACGGGTGACTTCGCGCCGAAAAAAGGACCGATTTTCACTAATATCGTTTTAGCCGATGAAATCAATCGTGCGCCGGCAAAAGTTCAATCTGCTTTGCTAGAAGCGATGGCGGAAAAACAAGTCACCATCGGTGAAACTACTTACAAATTAGAAAATCCGTTTTTGGTGTTAGCAACTCAGAATCCGTTAGAGCAAGAAGGAACTTATCCTTTACCGGAAGCTCAGAT
>JAZKJI010000177.1:17780-24329 GCA_040384405.1 Bdellovibrionota bacterium | reverse complement strand
ATTAAGTGATGTTACACACGTGCCAAGATAATGAAACGGTACAAAAAATAATGCCGCCGAGAGAAAAGTTCATTTAATTCTTCAGTTGGGCCTCTGGATCTAAAACCAACTGCTACGATCGCGGCGTATTTTT
Organism: Bdellovibrionota bacterium; assembly: GCA_040384405.1. Classification (GTDB taxonomy): domain Bacteria; phylum Bdellovibrionota; class Bdellovibrionia; order Bdellovibrionales; family Bdellovibrionaceae; genus JAZKJI01. The sequence continues at coordinate 24,196 of JAZKJI010000177.1, read as the reverse complement.
CTAAGTCTACTCCTGCCTCTAGATCACCTTGCATGCGGATCAGGGTAGCGCGTTCGATTTTAGCAGTGTTCCGATAGGTCTGAACGGCTTTTAAAAAACCTTGGGCGCGAAACCAAGGTGGATTTCTTTTTTCATTTTCGTTATCGGAAAATAGAAATCCTGCTGTTTTTGAAGTGCCCCATGAACTCATCAACTCAGCCGAAAGTGAACGCCCATAAGGCGTAAGTACACCACCCCCTGAGGGAGATACGTGGCAGGCGGTGCAGCTAAAATAGCCATGTCTAACATTGTCGGGAAAAGCGAAAGCCTCAATCCCCAACAAAAATAGTAAAGGCAGTACTAATAAAAAACGCATTTATTTTTTTAGTTTCATAAGAGCTTGAATTTCGATCTCGTCCGCAACTTTCACACCCAGATAGCCGGGCTTTTCTATATTATGTGCCGAAATGGTCGTACGGGTTTTTACTTCCGCAACTATCATAGAACCCGTCGAATCTATATCGGCGGTGCCAGTCACCGCACTATCTACCCCGTGAACATTCAGTATGCCTTTGAATTCAACGCCCTTGGTATTTATATGGGAACTAAGAGGACTCTGAGGTAAAGCCATGTCTGTGATTCTTAAAGTTGCAGTAGGGTACTTCTCAACTTCAAGATACTTTTCTTTCATGTGCTGGTCGCGCAAGGAAATACCTGTCTCTAAGTCTTTAAGCGAAACTGTTATTTCAGCCGCCAATTGGGTGCCGTTTAGAGTAATCGTGCCACTGAGCTTAGCCCCAGTTCCATTGATACGTAACGATCCCGGTTTAACGAGCGCCAAAAATCTTACGCTAGTTTCTTCTTTGGACAGATCTATCGTTTTAACTGTCGCGTCTTTTTTTGCAACTGAATCGGTCGCGGAAAACAGGGTAAGCCCGTGCAGGCTAACCCATAAGAATATGAGATATTTCACATTGAACCTACTCTACCTTGATTGTTCCCTTAGACTGCGCGCCACCGTGGAATCCACAAGTAAAATTGAACACGCCTTTTTTCTTCGGAGTAATAACTTTTTTAACAGTTTGCTTACCCATGGTCATGAGGCTAAGCGCAAGGTCTTTTGCTTCTAATAAAAACATTTGGGTACTTAGGGATTTAAGTGAAACTTCGACCGCTTGACCTTGCTTTACTGTAACTGAAAGTGGCGAGCATATTCCCTTCTCATTGCCCGTAATTAAAACCTTGCCGGCGGCCTTGGTGGCTTCAGCAATAGGAGTAAGGGTACAGTTAATGCCCTTGCCGGCTGCGGTACAATCTACGGGATTGGCCCATACTGCTGAACTAAAACTTAGACTCATTAACACAATTAGAAATTTCATACTGATATCCCTTCAATGGATGTTTGTTTAATCTTTTGCGCCATTAACGATCCATGTTCGAATCGCTTCTTTTTCTTTATCTGATAATGGGCCGTAACCTTCCTCGGCCAGAGGCATTCTTTTTTCATCTGTACGCTCGACCGCAATCACTAGGCCCGAGTCATCGGCATTACCTGGAATTACTAATTCAAGCGGGGAGTTAAGTAAGGATTCTTTATCTAGTGGAATACGTTTTCCGCTCTCGCCCGGACTATGGCAAACGACACACTTATTTTGCAAAATTTGACGATCAATGGACTCAAAAGTTGGTAGGATATCCGCAGGTGGAACAATCGTTCCCAAATCACTTTCCTTAGGACTACCTAAGTTAATCCAATGCCATAATAAGCGTTTTTCATTGTCCGTTAACAATCCTTTTTTGGGCATGCTATTTTCAACAAATACCGTGCGGTGGATTGAATCTCTCGCCGAAAAAATATTTTCGTATGTACTTAAATCAACTTCCTGACCGCTGTCGTGGCAAGTAAGACATTTTGGTTTAAGAATACGGTCATTTATATAGGAGTAATTCATAACGGTCGCTTTTTCCTGCGTACTCAGCGGAATAAAACTTTCATTACTGCTGCCGTCGTCTTTTAAACGTGAAAAGTTGCAAGCACTCATCGTGCTTGCAACTAAAACTATTACCAGAGAACGGAGCGACCAAATAAGCATTACGATTTCTACCTATTTCTCAATATCTTTAGACATAAAAGCACCGTTTAACATAAGATAAACGTTAAGCTTTGATGGAGTGGCGCTTGATTTAACTTGCGCCTTCGACATGATCATTCCATCTTGATTAACCTTAGTTAAGATAACAGATGTCAAACCATTGGCGAACGGAGCTATGTTAGCGTCATTTGCGCTGTCGATTATCTGATGAAGAGAGTTTTCAAAAAGAGTTACTGCATTTTTACCACCGTCATACCCAGGGTCCGCTCCGGCCACACCGCCCGGAATAGCTTTGAAAGAAAGGGGTTTTCCAGCTACGTCAAAAACCATTTCGACTTGAATCGGTAATCCTTGTAGAGGTTTAGTTTGAGAAACTAAAACTTTAAAGGCCGCCGGCGCAGGGGAAGCTGCCGATACGTCGATACGTTCTAATCTTTTTGCGAATCCTGCATCAATTTTCCCAGTCGTAACGAGCCTATCTACTCGGTGTGCCGCTAGTTCTGCAACTTTTGCGGAACTTGCATTCTGTGCCAGCGTGGTCATTGGTAAAAGCGCCATTATGGTCGCTAAAAATAAACTCTTCATTCGTCCTCCGTTTTTTTATCCGAATTCGTTTTTACACGACTTAATTCGGAATTTGTTAAATAATCCTAGTTTCGTTCTACTCGCGCGAAAATATATGTGCTCTGATCTTTTCAAGTTCGATTTTAATTGTTTCGAAGCTTGAAAGTACTTCTGACCCTTTCCCTTTTTCACCTGTGATCAACTCATAGACACTTACCTCAAACAGTTCAGCCAAAGCAGGATACGGTTCGCCGACAATCTTTCTATCGTTTTCCCACTCCCGGTAAGTCGTCACGGGAATACCCATCGCGTCTGCTACATCTTTTACACTTAAATTCCGAGCTTCTCTTAAACGCTTTAATCTTTTTCCTAAACTTTCTTCATTCTCTTTCATATCTACCAACTAACCTTGGCCCTTAATTAGCGCCAATACTTCTTCAATTTTTTGGTGAGCGATATATGCATCCCCACTATCAATCGCTTCTCTTACACAGTGGCGCATGTGACCTTCAATAACGGTATTTTCAAGGCTCTTCAGAGCGGATCGGATAGCTTTAATTTGCATTACAATTTCAGGGCAGTAGCGACGATCTTTAATCATTCGCTCCACGCCTTCAACTTGCCCTTTAATACGACTTAGTCGTTTCAACTGTGGAGTGTGATCGTGTGGTATGACAGTGGGAACGCTCATACGCTTTTTGGATCTGGGTGACGTTTGGGAATCTAACATGTGCTTTGCTCCTGTCCTGGCCCCCGAAGCTATACTCTACCAGGGTATACGTCAATTCAGTTTTTTAACTGATCGCCAATTCTTTTTTTTCTTCGTATACTCTCTGAAATGGCGCACAGAAGACGTTCTGCCTGAACCATATATACCTAGGTAAGGTATTTTTTTTCAAAAAAATTTTATAAAAGTGTCACAAACCGAAAGCTACTTACGTAAGGGTGGGGTCACAAGTCCCCAAACTTATATTAGTTTGCATAGTTCTGTTTCTTTCTCATTAACTGGAATCGTAGGAAAGATTTTAAATTGATGGAGTAAGACAATCTGCTTTTCAATCCGGTGTGCCGGGTGGTACTCAAACAAGTGGAATAAAGGTCCATAAATTTTTAACAAGGAGAAGATATGAAAATGAAATCAACAATTGTGGTGCTTAGCCTGGTGGCATTGGGCGGATGTGCAACTGGAGGAGTTAAACGTGGTCATGTGGTTATGAAAATGTCTGACGACGAAGCCCATGTTGCGATGGGTGCAGGAGAGGTCAAAGTAGGTGATCACGTCCAGCTTTATCGCAACCAATGTTCAACTACCGGAGCGGGCATTAAAGGTGATCCGAAGCAAACATGTAAGAAAATCGGTGTGGGCCATGGAGAAGTAACTGCCGCTTTGAACAACGACTACTCAACGGTTAAGTTTCCGGATGGAACGAAGTTTTCTGAAGGAGATACGATCGAAAAGCACGGTCACTAGTATGAAAACTTATAAAGCCGTTCGGACGGAACGGCTCTGAGTTTAGAGAAATTATTTCAAGTAAATTAACTTTTCTGAGCTACGTGGATGCCCAGGTAGTGGAATGTGCCGCCAAAAGCGGGTCCAAGGTTTCTGTTAGTCCGCTTGTGAATCCGCAGATAGCACGAAATGCGCACGAAGCGGTAGATTTACTTCCTGGAGAGAAAACTAGTACGTATCAAGTTCACGCCGATTCGTCAGCGGATCAGTTGGTGATTAGTTCTTTTCTAGATTATGGTAATAATAGTTTAAAACTGGAAATCTCCAGCTCTCAGCGAATGCAGGCTACATCTAGAAATCAGACTTTAACTTTTTTAAGTCTCAGCGCATTCGCTATTACGGAAACTGAACTTAAGCTCATCGCGGCGGCTGCGATAATCGGACTTAGTAAAATTCCAAATGTCGGGTACAAAATTCCTGCCGCTACCGGAACGCCAAGAGCATTGTAAATAAAAGCGAAAAACAGATTTTGTTTTATATTGCTAAGAGTGGCTTCACTTAAAGCGCGCGCTCTCACGATACCCATCAGGTCGCCCTTAATTAGCGTTATGCCGGCACTATTCATGGCGATGTCGGTTCCTGTTCCCATGGCGATTCCTACTTGAGCTTGTGCCAGCGCTGGAGCGTCGTTGATTCCGTCACCAGCCATCGCAACAAATTTTCCTTCACTTTGCATTTTCTTGACGATCTCGGCTTTCCCTTGCGGCAGAACATCAGCAAAAAATCCATCCAAGCTTACTTTTTTGGCTACTGCTTGGGCTGTCTTTTGATTATCTCCGGTCATCATGATGACTTTTATTCCTAATTTTCGCAGTTCCTGGATAGCGGGAATCGTGCTTTCTTTGATAGGGTCCGTAACGCCCAAAAGACCTGCTAATTTCCCGTCAATCGCCACGTACATAACTGTTTGGCCATCTTCCCTTAACGTATCGGCTTCAGACTCTGCATTGCCTAGGTTTACAGATAGATCCTCTAAAAGAGCTTTATTACCTATGGCAATTTGATGACTACTAACTTGGGCCGTCGCACCTTTGCCGGTTACAGATTTAAATTCTTTTACTTCTAAGAGAGACACACCTTTTTCTTTTGCCCCAGTCACAATGGCGTGAGCCAAGGGATGTTCGCTAGCCTGTTCTAAACTTGCCGCCAGAGATAGAAACTCCGGTTCTGAAATATCGGTCATCACTTTCACCGTCACGAGTTTGGGCTTACCCAATGTGAGCGTTCCCGTTTTATCGATGACTAAAGTATTAACTTTTCGCATAAGCTCTATGGCTTCCGCATTTCTAAAGAGAACGCCCATAGTAGCGCCTCGACCCGTGGCAACCATGATCGACATCGGCGTCGCCAATCCGAGCGCGCAGGGACACGCAATAATTAAAACTGCCACGGCATTTATCATTGCATGAGCAAGCTTTGGCTCGGGCCCAACAAGTGCCCAAATTGCAAACGTCACAATGGCCGAAAGAATCACCGCAGGCACAAAGTAAGAAGACACTTTATCCACGAGCTTCTGAATAGGAGCGCGAGACCTTTGTGCATCGGCGACCATTTGAACAATTTGAGAAAGCAGCGTGTCTTTCCCAACTTTCTCGGCTTCGATCACCAGCGAACCCGTGCCGTTAATTGTAGCGCCGATGATTTTAGCACCTGCTGCTTTTTCTACCGGAATTGGTTCCCCTGAAACCATCGACTCGTCGACGGAAGAGGCGCCTGATATAACTCTTCCATCAACTGGGATTTTTTCGCCGGGTCTGACTCGTAACTTGTCACCGACGCGTATATCCTCAATAGGAACATCCGCTTCATAGCCGTCGCTTGATATTCTTCTGGCCGTTTTTGATGCTAGGCCCAGAAGCGCTTTGATGGCAGAGCTGGTTTGTCCGCGCGCCTTTAGCTCTAACACTTGGCCGAGTAGGACAAGCGTCACAATCACCGATGCCGCCTCAAAATAAAGTCCGGCTTCGCCAGTCATAGAATCTCGGAAAGAATCGGGAAAAAGATTGGGGAAGAAAACTGCGATAAGGCTATAGATATAAGCGACGCCCACTCCTAGACCAATAAGGGTGAACATATTTAAGCTTCGATTTTTAATCGACTGAAAGAAGCGAACAAAAAATGGCCAGCCTCCCCAAAGGACTACAGGTGTGCTCAATGCGACTTCCACCCAAGGAAGTATTCTGAGCAAGCCTTGTTCATGAATGAAGTGACGACCTCCCATGGTGATAAAAAGAAGTGGAATGCTTAAAGCTGTACAAACCCAAAATCTC
>JAZKJI010000177.1:6506-17770 GCA_040384405.1 Bdellovibrionota bacterium | reverse complement strand
GGCTGATCTAAAGAAACCGTCAGTGGCTCTAGAGCCATTCCACATTTTGGACAGTTGCCCGGGCCAATTTGGCGAATTTCGGGATGCATAGGACAGGTGAATTCAGCAGTCGAAGATTGATTCTTATCCGATGAGTTTGGCGCTAAATATTTAAGCGGGGCACCTTCGAATTTCGTTTTGCATTGGGGATTACAAAAAAAATAAGTGGACTCTTTAAAAACAAAGCTTCCGCCCTTTGCAGTTTTCGGATCAATCATCATCCCGCAAACGGGATCTTTGACAAGATTCTTTGATAGGTCCGGCGGATTTACTGGGTGTATATGATTATGTGATTCCATTCTTTATTCCTCTAGCTTCTTATGAGATTTAAAATTTCACTTAGTTTACGGTCAAAAACTGCATTTCCATCGTCCCGCGCAGAGGCTTTGATGCAAGACCCAAGGTGTCCTTTAAGGATCTCGAGTTCAAGTGCTCTTACGGCAGAGTTCGCGGCACGGAGCTGCTGAATAATTTCAGGACAATATCGACGCTCTCGAATCATTCGCTCTACGCCCTCGAGTTGACCAATGATCCGCTTCAGCCGGGGTATATCATCGGTGTGATCAGGGTGTAAAGGAGCACCTCTTTTAGTTGGCAGTTTGGTTGGCGAACGTTTAGCCATGTCGAAGCTCCTCCACTTAAAGTAGATATACTCCCAGGGGTATGGTAAATCTAGCTTGAATTTTACGTATGAAACCTTATGTCAATTATAGCCATACTCCCTGCTAGTATCAGGTTTCATTGTTCACCATGCCTGGGGAAGCTTTTAAAAAATTCTTGGGACCCTCTAGAGTATTCGCCAAACCCCCCAGTTAGTTAGGGAGTCTTCAGTGTCACAATGGCTTCAATTCTCGATCAATGAGACAGCGAAATGAAAAAAGTTCCCTTTAAAATTTTAAGTAGGCTCTAGTTTTTACTCCATATTCTTAGAGATATTCTAGTAAAACCAAATAATTAGGCGCTTACGTCGGTGTTCGAAAGTTCGGACAACCTTTAATTTGATCTGGTCGGTCAGGTTAAACTATTTTTTGTTAAGTTCTTAACGAATTCGGTCACTTACTCTTGCGGGTTTTGACGCATTTTGAAGTTGGCATCGCTGTTGCGATAGTAGTTTACAGATTATTCCCTTGGAGGTGCCTGTGGAAAATGTGAAGTGGAGGATATTACTTGTTGATGACGACGAGCAAATTCACTCTACCGTAAGGCAAACTCTTTCCTTCGATTCACGTTTCGAAGTTTGCGCGGTCAATACTGGTGATGACGCGATCAAACTTCTGGCTGCTCAACCTCGGCATTTCGCCATCGCGCTCGTCGATTTCAATATGCCGGGAATTGCGGGTTCAACCACCGTTCGCGAGCTTCGTAAAATTAATGGGGACCTGCTAATTGCAGTTCTTTCCGGTATAGATACCCGCGAAGCCTTGAAGGAAAGTTGGGCGGCCGGAGCAATTGAATTTATCGAAAAGAAAACTCCACCGCAAATTTTTCGAGATAAAATTCTATCTTTGTGCTCGAAGTATGAAGCCTCTATTCGCTGTTTGGAAGACTTAGACGTAAAGGATTCAGTTCAAGAGATTATAGAGGCCATGGGACTCACGGGCGCTTCAGAGGAACTCGCTTTTGTATGCTCCTTGGCACGAAAGGCTGCGCAGTCAGATTGTCCAGTTCTAATTATAGGTGACTCAGGTACGGGCAAGGAGTTGGTTGCTAAGGCGATTCACCAACACTCTAAGAGAAAATCGATGAATTTCGTTCCGGTGAACATGAGCACAATTAATCAAGAATTGTTTGAATCACAATTATTTGGTCATCTGAAAGGGTCATTTACTGGAGCGATAAGAGACCATCAGGGATTTTTTAAAGCTGCCAATGGTGGGACTCTATTTTTTGAAACCCGAAAAAGTGAACACCAGAATTATCGCAGCCACCCACGTGGACCTCGAGAAGGCCGTGAATGTCGGTAATTTTCGAGCTGATTTGTTTTTTCGTCTCAATGTATTCCCAATCATTGTTCCACCATTAAGAGAACGGACGGGTGACATTAGGCCGTTAGTTCGAAAGTTTAAACAGATGTATAAAGGGACAGAAAAAGTTTTTCTGATTGAAGTATTAAAACGGTTTGAGCGTTATAACTGGCCGGGCAACGTGCGTGAATTGGAAAATGAAGTTCAGCGATTATTAGTTACTACCGATAGCGACAAAATTACCGCAAAAGACTTGCACTCGAAATTTTTTGCCAAGGATCCGACTATTGAATTGTTGGGCGGGGATGCAGAGTTCTCAGATTACAAAGCATTTAAAAATCATGTTGAGGATCTTGAAAGAAAATTACTTTCCTCAAAACTGAAGACCTTTAAAAATATCCGTGACGCCGCTTCCGAGGGACTGGGAATATCTCACTCCACACTTTTTAGCCGACTGAAGGCCTTGAGCATAAACCAAAATCAAAAGGGGAATGAAAATGAAAAAAATGAAAATAGCGCTTCCAACGGCAATTCTGGTATTGTCGCTTAATGCCGCGGCTGACAACATTCGCCAAATTAACCCGTCGACGATCGCTAGGCTAGAAAGTGAAAGTGGACTAGAGATAGAGCGTACCCTGGTCCTATCATCTCTATTGGCGCGTGATGAAAAAGGTGCTTATATTTATTCTGAGGCCGAACTACAAAATGTAATTTCACATTTAGATCAACAGGGTGAAACCCAATCGAGCGACGTTTTGAAAATCCTAGCTAAGGAGTCAATCATTGTTCGTAAAGTAAGTCCCAAAGATATGGTTTCTTCGACTCAGGATTATACTACTTCAAGGACAACTTCTAAATGAAAGTAGGCTACCATGAGGATCTTAATTTCAGCGTTACTACTTATGGGGGTGGCCGTGTTTGCTAAGGAAAACTCGGTTCTTACTTATATTATTACCGAAACCGGTCGACCGACTTCGATTGATCCATTGGATGCGGATCAGACGCAGAATTTGCCGGTCGCGAGAATGTTGTATGCTACTCCCGTAGAGCTAGACAGTAGTGACAATCTAAAGAGTTCGATTTTGAAATCATTTTCTTACGATACGACTACTCGAACTATGAAATGGCAAATTAAGGAAGGAACTACTTTTTCTGATGGCTCGCCTATCACTACGAGAGACATTGAATTGGCAGTAACTCGAATGATTCATGCTCGACCAGGATTTCCGGTGATTGAAAAAATCAATGGTGCGGCGGAATGGTTGCGTTCTGAAAAACCATTAGAAGGGAGACCTTCAGGAATTAAGTCGACCAAATCGGAAATTACAATCCAGTTTTCGTCGGAAGTAGAGCGTCCGCTTGTGCGGTTTTCACTCGAAATCTTTTCCATTATTCCTGCGAAATGTATCGATTTAAAAACCGGGAAATTGTTGTGCGAGAATATTCCCTCTAGTGGCCCTTATATTAAAGGGTCCGATGATGGTAAGAGTATTGTTTTTAAAAAAAGAAGCTTTTCCACTGGCCCATTTATGGAAATTGCGGATCAAATTCAGTTTAAGTATCTTACGACTTCTGAATTTATCTCTTCATTGAAGTCGATTGACGACAAAACTATTGTTGCTGGAAACCAAATTCAGTACGAAACAAGCGCCCTTAGTCAGCTCCAAGAAAGTGGCAAGAAAGTAGATCTTCCAGCCGCTCGATTTGCGGCGCTTCAGATAAATCCGACGCTTAAGCCGTTTGACGAAAAAGCATGTCGCTTTCAAGTAGCAGAGAAGTTTAGAGAGAACTTTGCGAAATTGGGTAAGAATACGATTTCGCCTCAAAGCAGCTTATTCACCAAGTTGTTACCCGGATATATGTCTCAAGAAGAATTACGGTCTAAAGGAAGTGCAGAAAATAGGAAGGACTGTAAAAAATCACTTCAAGGCAAAGAAGTTAATTGGGGCTACCTTGAATCTGAAAGCACTGGACTGTTTGCATCCGCCCTTAGGCAAACCTTGGATGATTTAGGCATTGTCGGTAAAGCAAAGTCCTTCGAGAATCGTAAGGCATTAGCCAACGCATTTTCTGATGGATTAATCGCGTTTATGGGCGGAAGCTCGGGCTTCTGGGCATTCGATCCTGCTGGCGACCTTCAAATGCTATTTACGCCTAACTTACATAAGCCGCTTCGCTTTTTAAGCGAAGATGCGAATTTACAAACTCTAATTAGAGAAGCAAAAAGTCAGAAATCGGCGCGAGCTTTTCAAGCCGTTAATCAATATATCTATGATCTAGGCTTATTTAATGTTTACGCCCATACGAGAAGATTTTATTGGTCGAGGAACAAAGCACTCCTTAAGGAAGCTCGATTTGGAACTACAGCGCCTGCTCCTTGGGAAGTTTTCGAATGAACCTTGCGGAGCAGGCCCATACAATTATTAAGCGTCTGCTGGAACTCGGTATTGCTCCTTCGCATATTGAGCATTCTGAATTAGGCCCTTTTTCAATTGTGAATATGTTCAATGACGTGAACTCGCCAATTATATCGGATTCAGTAACGACTGGTTTCGACGAGAATATTGATGTTGCCGCTATGAAAGCCTTGGCGGAATGGACCGAGCGCAGAGCTTTTGATTTTGGGCATGAATCGGGTCAAACGATTTGCCAAACCGATCGATCAGACGGTTTTGCTGCCTATCCAACGGGAGTAGAAAATCATAGGGCGTTGGCTCGCCAGAATTCTTTCAACGAATCACTGGAGAGATTTGTATGGGCGACGTGGTGGGACAATGAGGATATATCCTTCGAAATTTCAACAGATCTTTCAGACCTGGAGAGATCCCTAATTGCAATTGGGTCCGAGTTTCAAAATATATCCCAGACGATTCGAATAAAGCCGGTTATTTTTGGAATGGACGATCACGAAGTAAGTATCTATTTCTCTGAACTAACCACTGGAGGATTTATTTCTGGCGGAGCTTGCGATTTGAAATCTAATCGCAAATCAACAACGATTCGGGCGATTGGCGAGCTTATACGGCACGCTCAAGGCGCAAATTTGATAAAGAACGGGCAGTCAGCCAAAACGTTTTACGAAAGAAGACTAGCTTATTTTTTAACTGAAGGCGGAGTAAAAGCCGTGCAATCAAGATTAAATAAAGATGGTTCAAAGGGTGTAACCTTACCCAAACTAAAATTCGACAGTGAAGTATTTCACCCGGCTTCTGATGTAATTTACGTTCATCGTTGTTTATTCGAAAATCAGCCCGAATTTGTTGGCGGCGCGCTGGAACGGTTGTGTTTGTGAGAAAGCAATTGGTATTCGGTTCTTTCGTTTTGATCATCGCTAATCTGCTTTTGGGAACTAGTGTGTATTTTGCTTTTGATAAGGCAATTACAAAAATTGCACAGGACACTATGGATAACTGGCATAGCGCTGAAATTAACTCGATTACGGAAGGAAACTTGTTAACTTCAGTAGCGGGAAATCAGAAGCTTTTGTTATCGTCCGAGTTTTTGAAGGGCGGCGTTGTCTTCGCCGTTGAAAGCGGAAGGAGGGAAAGCCTATTATCTTTTGGAATACCTATAGATATTCAAGGAATTAGTCTTTCAGACTTTTCTATGGAAGAAATTGGTATTCTAAGAAAAATTGTGACTAGAAAAATCGCCGGATCTGCTAATTTATATGTGAGCTTTCAGATCTTTTCGCCATTGGCATTAAATTTTTTGTGGGTTTCAATTTCTATCTTGGGTTTAATCATTAATGGGGCCTTGATCTCTATCGCAGCAATTCAACATCGGGAACATTTACGCCGTGAAAACCAAAGAGGTCTTTTCCTGGAGGTAGCGGCCGCAGCGATACACGATGTCCAGTCTCCACTGATGAGCCTTAACCACCTTTCTGCAGACGAAACTCTCCAACCCGAAGTCAGGTCACATTTAACTTCAATTGCGAATAGTATAAGTGTGATTTTAAATGATTTAAATGGTCGTCGGAAAGATACGCCGCTATTAACATCTCAGCACATCCATTTTCCAGCCAAAGAAGATACTTCCGACGCGATTACCATTGATGTTGCTCGACAGATTCTTAATTTAAAAGCCGCATCGTTTGCGCCAGAAATTTCATGCATAATTAAGGATTGCTCGACTATGGAGTTTGCGATTCCATTATCTCAAGTGAATTTTAATCGGTGTATTTCGAACTTTCTGGATAATTCTGTCGAGTCTATGGCGGGGCCTGGACAGATCGAGATAATTTTACGTAATACCAATACTGATTTACAAATTGAAATTATCGACTCCGGCACGGGAATCCCGAAAGAAAAATTATCGCGAGTTGGAGAATTAGGCTTTACTTGGAATAAAAATGGCGGATCAGGAATGGGATTTTACTCGGCTCAGAAAGTAATTAGAGCTGCAGGAGGAACTTGTATTTTAAGGTCGGAAGTTGGCAAAGGAACCTCGGTTGCCATTTCTTTCCCGTTAGCCTCTCCTAAGAGAGTAATTCAAATTGAAAATGGCGAGAAAGTATTAATTCTTGATGATGATCATTCCGTGTTAGCCACATGGAAAAGATTAATGCAAAGAGATCTACCGCTTAATATCGGGGACATTCATTATTTTTCTGAGGTAGAAGTATTCTCAAATTTTATTAGCAAATTAGAAAAAGAAAAAGTTACGGTATTTTGCGATTTTGACTTGAAACTAAGTGGAATTGACGGTTTGTCCCTGGCGAAAAAAAGAAGAAGTAATCATCGATTTATACTTTTGACCGGTCATGCGGAAGATCATGACGTTCAAAAGAGGTCGTCCGCCCTTGGCATTCGAGTAATTCCCAAGAATGTTTTTTCCCAGATTCAAATATCTGTTAGTTAAATTTAAACTAACTCCATTCTACGGGGAAAACTTCTGTCCGCAAATTCGCGCATGTTTGAATTCCTGAACAGCTCTAAAACGTAATCATATCTCCTATATTGTGTCTTCCTTCATAAACGTAAAAATCATGTTTGAACACTCATACATATAACGCTGATTTTAAAGCCTTCTCTCCCTCCCGCCAGTAATAAATCAATAGTCGTTTCGCCTAGTTGGGGTCATGCCACCAAATATTCACACATTTTGAAATATACATCCTCGCGAATGCACGCAAACACACTCGGGGGATTACATGAATTCGAAACTGTCGCACTTAGACCGACCATGGTTGAACGCCAAAGGGGAAGTACTGTCTGATTCACAAATTAACTCGATTTCAGGGACATGGGATGACGGATCCTGGAACCAATTTCTTACCGAAACGGTGGAAATTAATTCTGCGCGCCCACAGGAAGAGCAAATATCTCCCCGCAGATACCTCATTGAGGCCGAGCTGATGGACGAATCGATATGGCAGTGTGGAGATTTGCCAGAAAATGACAACCTTAGTGAACTGATTAGAAGGCTATGTCGAGACCACCTGTCGGTTCACCAGCAACACACGATCAGACTGCTATTTTGGGACGGGCTTAGCGAACGGGCTGTTGCCGAAATTAAGGGAATAAGTCGATCAACGGTGGCTGTCCAAAAACGGCGCGCGCTCAACAAACTCAAATACTTAATCGAGGCACGCACACCAGTTTTACGTAGTAGTGAAGGGGCAAAGAGAAAAATTAGCTCTCGTCAGAAGGGGGATCGATATGCCGATCTTCAAGAGGTTTATCAACAAGAAATTAGAACATGGTACGGAAAGTTTCAGGGGTAATGGTGAAATTACTTAAAGAAAAAATGGTTGTGCATTCCTGCGACCTCAAAGTTCCGGTCGATCAATATATGCAACTTCTCGAAATTGGTTTAGCTCAATTGAGCCCACAGGAAAGAAAAGCAATTTACCTTCGATTCTGGGAACCCTTTTCAATAGCCGAAGTAGCACGTCGGATGGGGCTAAGTTGGGACGAAGCCGATTTATTAATCGATCAAGCCGTAGGAAAACTGCGAATACAACTTAAGAAGGGCCTTTCATGAAAACACTGGCCGGAAATTTCGAAATTAAATTAAGAATTATTTTTAAAATTATTTTAAGTTTCACCAAAACTAACGATTTAAAATACGAACAATTTATAAAAATTGAATCAAAACCACTAAGGAGAAAAAGTTATGAAGAAAATTATCGTCTACGCCGCAGTTATTATGGGAGCCAGTTCTATTTGTAGTGCGCGAGCCGTTCCATTGCATGAAGTCCCGACGTTAAACATTTGTACAAAACAACAATGTTTTGCGAAAGATGGGGGCTATGAATTCAATTTATATTGCGTTCAACATGCTTCCTTTGCGCCCGGAGACTTCCTTGAAGTAATGGGCCTAATTCGTTCGGACGGTAGCCACTGTGAATGTCCATGCACCTGGGAATATCGGAATGGCGCCGTTACTAAACTTTAAACCGAAGGAAAACGATTGAGTGAAATAAAATTGCCTGAGCGATACCTAGTTATAAATCATATCGAGGAGGACCGGCCCTATAGATTGGCCGGTTCAGCCTACAAAACCCAAGTAAGCACCGAAATTAAATTACACCTCAGAATTTTACCGGGAATGAGTTTCTATCTCGTTCCACACAGAGACCGTATTGGTTGGGAGTATCTGATTTTTTCGGGTCGAAGCAAGAAAGACGACGGAACATTCCGCTATTTTGCGAAGGTCGGTTCTGCGATCCATTTACCGGCGAAGAAAGCTATTGAAGTGCATCTTCCCGACTTGAAACAAACATACTATTTAGTGAACGATCCAAAAGACTTTCACGTCGGTGTAATTCAATCGTTCCAGACCGCAGTATAACCTTCCCGCGGAAGTCTGATTTTAAAGAATAAATTTTTGTAATAATTTTTGGAGGTTCCAATGAACAATACTTTTGTTCAAAAGGTAATTTTTTGCCTTTTTTTCTTCTTATCGCCCTTGGCTGATGCTTCCGTGCAGAGTTCGCTCGAGTCAGTCCAAAATGAGTTAGTAGGGCGTCTATTGCCGGTCGTAGCTATCTTAGGTTTTATTTTTGCGGGATTTTCCTTTATTACGGGAAACCCTAGTGCACGGTCGCATTTAACATTGGCAATCATTGGCGCGGCCGTAGCCTTTGGTGCGAGTTCCATAATGTCACTCGTACAGAGTCTTATACATTAAGGGGGTAAAATGGGCGTTGAGCAATCCACTGTTTATAAATGTCTCGAGAAAAAAACTGTAATTATGGGATTTGAAGTAATCGACCTCTTTGTACTATGCATAACTTTATGTTTTTTAAATCTGATATTTTCCGAATCGGCCTTTAAGATTTTTTTCACATTCGGACCAGTATCATTTCTTGCTCTAGGGTTAAGGTTAATGAAGACAGGGAAGGCCGAAAACTACTTAGTTCATTGGTTTAAGTTTCAGCTTTCTCCTGGAATTTTTCGCGCATGGCCGTTGGCGACCAAAACAAATCTATTTTTACAAATGAGACAGAAAGGAACTATACGGTATGCTGGATTCCATTCTGGGTAATCGCATTGACCTTTGGGGTTTTCAAGACGGGGTTATGGTCTATAAAGACTTCTCCCTTGGCTGTGGGTTTAAAATATCTAGTCGCGACGTCTCTTGTGCAAGTGACGATTCGGTTAACGAACTGAAATCGAAGATTAAACAATTTCTAAACGGACTGCCGCAGGGTTTAGCAGTCCAATTCGTGCAACAGATTAAAGGCGGAAATGATAAAAAGATTTCTGCTCATCAGGAAGCTGCGGTCGGAAATCTTACATTACTTCAGCAAGAGATCGTCGATGCACGAATACGTAAGTTTAACGATCTAAATTCTAAGGGGAATCTTCCGGTACAAGATCTCTTTCTATTCATACGAAGAAAATTCGACAAAATGCCGGACAACAGGCAAGGCTTTAAATTTTGGTTGAAGCCAGATAGATACCTTCGAGAAACTCACCTTTACTTGGAAATTGCAAAATTTGAGAGCGTGATCGAAAGTTTAGTTGCTAGTCTTCTGCAACTAGAAATTCAAGCTGATCGACTAAGTGAAACTGACAGTTTTGCTCTAGTGCACGAACAGTGGAATCCCGGTTACCCCGTTGAAAGTGGCTTCATAGCGACTGAAGACGTGAGAGACCAGATTTGTCTTACTGATGGTGTCATCGGAATTGATCACTTCTGTCTGGGGTCGATGTTTCATAAAGTTATTTCATTAAAAATGCTGCCAGAGAAAACTTTTTCCTCGATGTCACAGATTTTGCGTTTCTTGCCTTTCGGATCGTGTCTTTATTTTTCCATTGAAGTGCCGGATCAACAAAAAGAAATTTCATCCCTTCAATTGCAAAGACGTATGGCGTTCGCTAGTGCGGTAGGAAAACGCGGTGTCTCAGATATCGAGTCCCAGGCCAAACTAAGGGATCTCGAGGGAATCTTGGGAGAAATGATCCAAGGGGCGGAGCAGATATTTAAGGTTAGTTTGAATATCGTGCTCCGCTCACCGGACCAAAATGAACTTGATTCCCAAGTTGCAGAAACACTTTTATGCATTCGTGAAATGAACGGGGCGGAAGGCATGTTGGAAACAGTTGCTGCGTTCGACATATTCTCGCAAGTTGCTCTACCCCATGTCGGGGCCAAAGAACGTACAATTAAAATCAACACGAGTGTTCTAGCCGATATTCTTCCGATTTACGGGGATTGGAAGGGTCATGCTAATCCGAGAGTACTTCTCCGGAATCGTGAGGGTAGTCTATTGCCGTTTGATCCATTCTCGCCCACCCTCGGAAATTCCAATATGATTCTTAGCGGGGGTAGTGGCGCTGGAAAATCCTATTTTGCCAACGCGCTTATTTCTCAAATGATGAAGGAGCGGCCAAAGGTATATATTTTAGATGTTGGCGCCAGCTATAAACGTGTTTGCGACAATTTAGACGGTCAATATATCGAACTCGGCATTAAGTCTGATATTTCGATAAATCCATTTGATATGACGGCTGAAGAAAAAAAGGATCCGGAAAAGGTCGATCAAAAAATTAAGTTCTTGGTTGCCGTTGTTGAGCTGATGACCAAGGAGCCCAGTCGCATTGGAATTGGTCGATTAGAACGGGCTGAAATTGAAAAGCAAATAAGCCTGACTTTAAATGCAGAATTTCCCACCCTGTCGACTCTGCAACAAAAACTTTTAGACCATCCGGATAAGGAGGTTCAAAGAATCGGAAAAATCTTATCATTATGGTGTGGTGATTCGCCCTTTGGAAAGTTCGTTGATCGCCCTACGACGGTTGAACTCGA
>JAZKJI010000177.1:0-6496 GCA_040384405.1 Bdellovibrionota bacterium | reverse complement strand
GTCGTGTGCTTTGATCTTAAAGGCCTCGATACAAACTTTGATCTACAATCCGTCTGTTTATTTATCATTACAGATTTAATCTGGCGCGAAATTCAAAAAGACCGGACGCAGATGAAGTTCACGATCTTTGATGAGTGTTGGCGTCTTCTCCAGGACGAATCGGCGTCAAGCTTTATAGGCGATGTCTTCCGAACCTTTAGGAAATACAAGGCAAGTGCTATAGCTATATCACAAACTATGGACGACTTTGCGAAAAGTAAGATATCTGCTGCAATCATGCCGAATAGCAGTTTGAAATGGATTTTGAAGCAGCGCGGGGCAGATCAACATAGTTTACAGCAGTCTTTGGCTTTGAATGACCGGGAAATGGATTTGATATCTTCTCTTGAATCTAAAAAGGGAGAGTTTTCAGAAGCGTTTTTGATGGCTGAAGACTTTAGGCAAGTTGTCCGGATTGAATCTACGCCGATTGAATATTGGCTATTTACAACCGATCCCTCCGACCTAATTTTAATGGAATCATTAAAATCCGAGAATCCGAACCTCAACGAAATGGACCTTATTAGGATAGCGGCAAAAAGATACCCGATGGGTTCCGCTGGAGGGTATATGCAATGAAAAAGGGGAAGTCATTAAGTTCAAAGATATTAGTTTTATTTGTAGTTACCATTCTTCCATTCCGCTCTGCCCAGGCATCTATGTTTGGGGAAGAAACAGTGGTACTCGTTCAAATTCTCGCCAATGCGGTCAAACAACTTTATGAACTTCAAAAGATTATTCAAACAGGTGAAGACACATTAAATCTCCTGCGCGATATAAATCATGGAATTAATGATTCCATGGAAGCTTTGAATACGATAGGTCCGTACATGGACCCAGGGGTTTTTGCCGAGCTGAAGAAAGTAAAGGACGTTGCCGAGCACTTTAAGTCTGTCTACGGAATCGTAACCGACTCGCCCGATAAAGATATTCAGAAAGATACGGATAACGTCGTGGCCGAGGCCATCGGACTAAATAATGCGCTTTATGATTATGCGAAGGAATTAGATGGTGTTGGCGAGAAGATCAAAAACTTTTCCCATGAAGTTTCACCAGGTGGGGCAGCTAAGCTGACTGCCCAATCTCTGGGAGTATTGGTGCATGTGATGAATCAGCAGCTTCGTGCACAGGCAACAGGACTAAAGCTGCATGCGCAAGGTCTGGCAATTCAGAATAAACGCGAGAAAGAAACCACAGCGGAATACTTACGGGAAGCCCATGTTTTACAATCTGCAATGAAATCAAAGAATGTGAACTTCGCGTTTCCGAGCTTTTAAAGATATGGAAGTATCATGGCTAGCTAATGAGGCTCAAATGCTTCACCAGGTTTTCGCAAATCTATTCTTTGTATTAATGGCTACATTTCTCCTAATTGGGGTCTTGATCGAATACTTTCAATTTCCTTTGGGAGGGACGCCGCAGTTTACGCGGATACTTGGTCGCGTTTTTGTCGCTGCCCTTTTATTAGTATTAGTTCCAGAGGTAATGAATGCGTTGGCAACCATAACGGATGCAATAGTTACGGAACTTGGCGGGTTTAATAATTTTCGCCACGTACTAGATAGACTTAGCGACAGACTAAAAGATCTGAGTTTTTCATGGGTCAGCATTAAGGATATGTTTTTAGTTCTGATTTCATTTCTCAGTTTCTTTATTTTATATGTAACGATTTATTTATCGGACGCGGTTTTTGTTTTCTCGTGGATGCTCCTTTATATACTATCGCCGGTGTTAGTTTCACTTTATGTACTACCTGTCACTGCTTCGGCAACGACCGCTATGTATAGGTCAATGGTACAGGTTTGCGTATGGAAAATTATTTGGTGCGTACTTTCATGCCTGCTATGGAGTTTTGCACTTTCAGACATTAATCAAGCTGATCAGAATGTAGATTTTTTAACGGCAATTCTCGTTAATTTAATGTTGGTGTTCTCGGTGCTGATGACACCGAAGCTGACCGGTGCATTTTTAAGCGGTGGAGTTGCAAGTGTTGCTGATGGCTTCGCGGGTACCATGATGAAAACCATTGCAATGACACCAGCGAGTGTCGCTGCCAAAGCGGCGATCCCCATCAATGCGCCGAAGGACTTCATCAATAGGAAAATTTCTCGAAGAAAAGTAGCAAATTCCTCTAAAAAGTGATTGCTAGGCCTCAAAATTGGCCAAAATGAAAAAACCTAAAAATTTAGAGGTAGTGATGAAGTTTCATGTGGCGTGGGATTCTCTTGAAAAAGAGAATCAGTTTCTAAAAATTCTATTGTTTTCCTTTCTCATTGTAACGCTGGGACTTGCGGTGACTATTATCGCCGTTAGCGCTAAAGACCCCATTCTGGTTGAAAGAGGTTGTTATTCCCGCCTAATGGAAAGGCGC
Source organism: Bdellovibrionota bacterium (assembly GCA_040384405.1). Classification (GTDB taxonomy): domain Bacteria; phylum Bdellovibrionota; class Bdellovibrionia; order Bdellovibrionales; family Bdellovibrionaceae; genus JAZKJI01. Next base: position 4,086 of record JAZKJI010000177.1, on the reverse strand, counting down.
GACCCGGTGCCGACGAAGGAAGAGATGGTGTCGTTCGCAGAGGAAGCTTTGAAGGCACGATTTAACTCTAGTTGGACGAATCCTTCTCTGTTATCCGATGAACAAAATGGATTCCGTACTAAAGAGCAGGCGGAACTAACCCGGCAAAAGATGAAACAGGCCGTAGTTGTAAATAAAGTAGAATCACAGAGTGAGTATCTAATTGTTGATGCTGATCGAGTGATCTCGGTCGGTGATATTCGGTCGAGCTTCCGTTTTCCTTTAAAATTAAAGGTTGAACGAAGCACGAGGACAGCGGGGAATCCTTATGGAGTCGTACTTTACGAAGTAAGTGAATTGAAAGCTGAGGTAAAGCGATGAAGGTAATAAAAGCTATTTTTTTTGCAGCGGGATTGATCGCATTTTTATTTTTAATAGTCGATGCAGATGCCAGGGGATCTCCAGCAGTATTGCGGAAGGAAAAAACCGTTCCTTGTGATGATGCGAAAACCCAAAAAATACATGTCGCATTTGGGAGGTTAACGATTTTAAGCTTTCCGGTTGCACCAAAGGACGTCTTGCCCGGAGAGAACAATTTCGATTTTAAACAAATTAAGAATGATCTTGCCGTCAAATCGTTAAGATTCGGCAGTAAGACAAACGTATTTATTTATTTGGCTGAAAGACGATGTGCTTTTGACCTTGTAACTGTCCCAAGCGGTGGGGATGACATAGTTTTCGTCCGAGATCCCAAAGATAAACAGTTGCAGGTCGATTTCAAATGAATGCCGGTGAAGTTAGGGAATCTCGAAGGTCGTGGCGCGCCCGCACGGGCCTAATGATTACTGAAGGTCGAAAAACGAGAATCTCAAGTTTATCTATTCGAATTATAATTTGGATTATCGGGATTTCAGTGTTGCTGTTTGAGATAGTATCGATGTTTAAGCCGAAACTCATGAAACAGCGAGAGATTATTTCCGTACCATTAAATGTGAGTGCAATTAAAGAACCTGTTCTCGTTCCTGCGCTTCAAAAACGTGGGCACAATGACCGCGGTAAACAGAGCTCGGAACTTGAGCAGATGAGACGACGTTCGCCTCAAGATCAAGTTCAGAAAATACAGCCAATTCGGCTTGGCGATCGCAGTGGAGTTTTGCCGGGTGTGGAAGTTATCGCAACCCTAATAAGCGGCGGAGCAAACGGTTTAATAAAAGCCAAACTTCCAGACGGGCTTAGGTCTTCCGGGGAACTAATTTTCGAACCAGGAACAGTTTTACTGGGCACCGGCTCTTCAAGCGACGAGAGATTATTTATTCAGTTCACAAAAGCAATTTCTCCAGATCAAAGCCAGTTAAAAATAAAGGGTCTAGCATACGATATGGGCGACAGAATCCTAGGTGTGAAAGGTAAAAAGATTTCCGACTATGCTTTCAAACTAGCAGCTAGCTCCGGTTTAATTTTCCTTTCGGGCTTAGCGGATGGTATGCGCGAAGAATCGGGATCAGCATCAATCGAGCGCCGCAGACCTACTGTTAAAGACGCAGCTTTAAATGGAGTTGCCACTTCCGCCAGTGAGTTAGGGAAAAGCACCATTCAGCGTATGAACAGCTCTCAGGCTCGAATCGAAGTTGGGCATTCTACGAAGGTGCTTGTTATATTCAATGATTTCTCGTCGAACGATTAAAATTTCAAGGGCTTGAACTAGTTTTAATGAAGTTAAGCTCATTCTTTGAGGTACTTATATGAATGAAACTAAGCCAACGAAAAATTTAGATATATCAAATCAGATGGCAAGCTGCCTGAAGATTCTAAGGGAGTGTACTTTCGGTGTATCAAAAGAAATTTTTAATGGGATACGAACAAACTCGATTCCGACCCACGTATGTTTGTTAATAGGCACAGTTCTGTGTCTGTCCGTGCTATTTAAATTTGATGGGTGGATTTTTAAAACAGCTGGGATCCGTCCTCTAATTACCCAGCATGGGAATATGCGGAACGTTCTTGGAATCGCGGCGTGGTTCTGCGGGTTTTATGGCTGGGGTGTGTATCGTCTCTTTGCTAGAAGAAATACCCAAAGCCAGCTAAACCTTGCATTTACAAACGCGGGCCTAGAAACGAGACTGAAAGAGACTCCCGTATTTCAGTCCGACTATCCAATCGATGAGTTTGCAAGAAAACTTACCTTGAGGAGTGGTGGGATCCCACTTTCGGCATTTAAATCGGCTAAGGACTACGTCGAATCAAATCTCAATATCAATATTAGTAAGATGGAAAATCCAAACAATAATAAGGAATTTATTGATATAATATACACGACCGTACCTATGCCTGAAGGTTGGGTATTGGATAACATTCAAAGTTACAAAGACTTTTCTTTTCCTATAGGACGAAGTTTTCGGGGAGAAGTAACTGCGAGTCTTAAGGAGATCCCTCATTTTCTGGTTGCCGGAGAGTCAGGTTCTGGAAAATCTACGTTTATCCGAACGATGCTAACTACGCTTCTGGCAAATAACCTAGATCTTACTATTTATTATTTAGACTTTAAGGCAGGAATGGAGAATCAAGTTTTCGAGGGGTTTGATAATCTTCACACGGTTGATAGTACTCAGGATGCGGCAAATAAGATGGATGCCGTAGGACGGATTCTCGAAACTCGGATGCTTGATTTTAAACAGGCTAAGTCTCGCAACATTGAAATGTATAACAAAAGACCAAATAGTCGAGGGCATAGAGAAAAAAGAATTCTGGTCGTGGTGGATGAAGTGGCAGAGTTAATGCCGACTTTCGGTGGCAAAACTAATCCAGATTTAGCAAAAATTAACGCGGTTCTCGGAAGAATTTCACGGATGGGTAGGGCGGTCGGAATTTCTTTAGTCATTGGTGTACAAAAACCAGATACCAAAAACCTTGATCCAACTATTAAAGCAAATTTATCGGGGATTTTATGTTTTTCCGTGAGCCATTTTACTCAAAGCACGGTGGTTTTAGGAAATGACCGCGCTGCCCATTTGCCAAGTAATTATAAGGGTCGTGGAATTTGGAAGCACGGACTAGAGATGGTTGAAGTACAAACTCCACTTTTAACGGAAGAGGAAATTGCCGATGTTAGAGAGCGAATTGACAGAACGTGGGGAAAGAAAAAAGATCGAAAAGAGTTTGAATCAACAATTGTTACCTCCCAACAAACCTGAGCGCCGCTTAGCAGAAGTAAACCACGATTTTCTAAAAACTCTTTGGAAGTGGAAAACTTTAAACTTTTGGACAATCAAGCGTATTTCCCTTCACGATAGAAAATCTTGGTCCGCTTACTACGTTATTAGAAAGCTTCTGCGGGATGGATTATTGGCTGAAGAAAATATTCCAAAACTTGGCGCGGTTCCACTTCGGCTGACCAAAAAAAGTTTTGAACGAATCGCCTACGATCTGGGACACCTGCGTGAAAAAAGATTTTTGCCGCAAAGTGTTCCACACGATTATTTGGCGTCATGCTTTCAAATGGGAAATTTTCTTCTAAAGGATAATGAAAATGTTCATTTTTTTACGGAACAACAAATCCATTGTACCGAGGATAGTTTACTTCCAAGTTGGGTACCACGGAATCGGGAGCATATACCGGATGGTTTAACGAAAATTGAATATGAGAACGGTCCAAAGCACTTTGGTATCGAAGTCGAATTACATATCAAACCCGTTATACGTTATGGTAAAATTGGTTTCTATTACGACCATGCGAACCCGAAGTTTGACGGAGTATTTTGGCTGGTTGAAAGTTTATCTTTGATGGAAGAAATTTTGCGGCTGTTGAAGGCGGCAGATCTCCGGCGGCTAAATATTCATCATTTCGTCCTTCTGGCTGATTTCAAGAGATTTGGATGGAACGCCATCGTTAGAAATGGTTTTTTTGCCAGGAAAAGTATCCGGGAAGCCTATGGATTTAGCGACGTATTAGGATCAAATGAGATAGCTATTAGTGACTCATTAGTTTCAGCGCAAGATTTTTTCTTCAATTCGACGAAAAGCCCTTGGATCCCAATGGCTTCGAAGGTTCTACCAGACCGACATAAATCCTAACTCTATAGAGTCCCGGTACTAATGTATTATTCCTTA
>JAZKJI010000176.1:6533-7727 GCA_040384405.1 Bdellovibrionota bacterium | reverse complement strand
GTAAAAATTTATTTATGCCGATTCGAGTTGCGGTTATTGGCGTTCCTCACGGAACAGAGCTAAAACAATTAGTGCCTTTGTTGAAAGTGAAATCGTTATTAACCCGGGTTAACAAAACTTTGGCAGGTATGGCGTAAATATGTCGTTACGAATTTATAATAGTCTTACTCGAACAAAAGAAGATTTTAAACCCATCGCGCCACCTGCGGTGGGAATTTATGTTTGCGGACCGACGGTATATGATCTGTTACACGTGGGGAACTTTCGGGGACCGGTGTTTTTCAATGTTGTAAGACATTGGCTGGAACATTCAGGCTACAAAGTTAAGTACGTTTTAAATTTTACGGATGTTGACGATAAAATTATCAATCGCGCCGTTGCCGATGGTGTTGATTCAAAAGTTGTTTCCGAAAAATATATTGATGAGTATAAAAAAGATTTTGGATCTTTAGGCTTAACTCCGCATGATGCAAATCCAAAAGTTTCTGATCATATGGATGACATCATCAAAATGACGAAACAACTGATCGAAGGCGGCAAAGCTTACGAAGTAGAGGGAGACGTAAATTTCTCGATCGAAAACTTTCCCGAGTATGGGAAATTGAGTCATCGCAAAACCGATGATCTTTTAGTGGGTGTTCGCATTGATAAAAATGAAAAGAAACGAAGTCCCCTAGATTTTGCACTTTGGAAAAAGGCCAAAGATGGTGAACCTTCTTGGTCTTCACCATGGGGAAATGGACGGCCGGGCTGGCATATTGAATGTTCGGCAATGGGCTGTGCCCATTTCGGTGAAACGATGGACATTCATGGCGGCGGGCTGGATTTACTTTTTCCTCACCACGAAAATGAAGTGGCCCAAAGTGAGGGTGCTAACAATAAGCAATTCGTGAATACATGGATGCACTGGAATATGATTAATTTTAGTGGCCAAAAAATGAGTAAGTCGTTGGGAAACATAATTCCTTTGCGCGATTTCCTAAAGCAATACCCGGCAGAAGTTTACAAGTGGATGATTCTGTCTTCGCATTACCGAAGTGTGAGCGAGTTTAGTGATGTGACGGCGGCCCAAGCGGTATCGGGCCTTGCGCGCGTCTACTCGGCATTAAGTTGCGTTCAAGCGGCGGTTGCGAATGCTACGGCGGCTCCTGCAGCAGCCGATGCTAAATGGACGGCGTATTTAGATGAGGCTTG
>JAZKJI010000176.1:0-6523 GCA_040384405.1 Bdellovibrionota bacterium | reverse complement strand
GGAAAAAAGTTGAAGTCGCATTGAATGATGACTTCAATACTCCGGAAGTTTTTGCGGTGATTTTCGATATGGTTCGCCAAATTAATACTAAATTTAAACACGGCGGAAAATTTAATCCGGCAGACTTAGGCATGGCGAAGTCATATTTGGATTGGATGGCGAAACTCGGTGGAATCCTTGCCTTGTTTCAAGAAAAGCCTGCTGAATTTTTGCGGAATTTGGATGATGTTCTTTTAGAAAAAATGAAGCTTAAGCGCGCTGATGTGGATGCTATCGTTAATGAACGGCAGGCTGCTCGTGTGGCAAAGGATTTTGCAAGGTCTGATGAGCTTCGTAAAGTTCTTACGGACAAAGGGATTAGCGTTAATGATTTGCCAAATGGGGTTTACTGGGAAGTAACAAAATAAAGGAGCTTTAGGAAAATTTTGATGAGTCGTCGCCGTTCGGCGTTCGTCGAAACCGTTTCCGTACCGTTTTTGGATTCGGACTATGCTTTGTTTGTTCTGCCGCTTTTTAATTTTTTTTGGATGAAAATCTGTTTTTCATTTCCGGCCCTCTCTGGGGCAAGCGCATTTCCAATGCTTTCGATCTCTAAATATAATGCGATGTTTCTGGAGCGCTCAGGTTTTTTGTTCAAACGATAAACGGCACGGAAACGGTTTCGACAAACGCCGAACGGCGACGTTTTTGTTACTACAGAACCTTCGGAAAATTGCCCCGAACTTCTTGTTAAAACGCATTTAACCCCCACCCAAAAAATAAATAAGAAATCCCATCGAAATATCGAACGCTTGTGCTATCCTGCTTAGTTGTCATCAATGCTCTTCCTGAAGAAAGGACTGCTGTGGCCCAAAAACCTAATGAACGACAGAAGAAAAAGTTCCAACTTGTTACTGATTTTAAGCCGGCCGGTGATCAGCCGAAAGCTATTGAACAAATGGTTGCTAACTTTAAAGCCGGATTAAAACATCAAACTTTACTTGGGGTAACTGGTTCGGGAAAAACATTTTCCATGGCTCATACTATCGAGCAAATGAATCAGCCGGCACTTGTGTTAGCTCCGAATAAAACTTTGGCGGCGCAGTTGTATGCCGAGTTTAAAGAATTGTTTCCTCATAATGCCGTTGAATATTTTGTGAGTTATTACGATTACTATCAACCCGAAGCCTATATTCCTTCGTCAGATACTTTTATCGAAAAAGATTCCGCGATTAATGAACAAATCGATCGGATGCGGCACTCGGCGACTCGCTCGCTTTTGGATCGCAGTGACGTGATCATCGTTAGTTCCGTATCCTGTATTTATGGACTTGGTTCGCCCGAGATTTATGAAGGCATGATGGTTTACGTTGAAACTAACACTGCGATGAAGCGGGATCATTTTTTAAAAGAGCTAATTCGTATTCAGTACCAAAGAAATAATGTGGACTTTGCCCGCGGTGGAATTCGAGTTCGTGGCGATATCGTGGAAGTGTTTCCACCTTACGAGGAATCTCGCGCTTTGCGCTTTGAATTTTTTGGGGATTTCGTCGAGCGAATTTCTTGGATTGATCCCTTAACGGGCCAAGTCCTTGAAGATATCAATCACATTGGTATTTATCCGGGTAGTCACTATGCGACCGGTGAAGAAACTTTAAAAGGTTCTATTCACAGTATCCAAAAAGAATTACAGGAACGATTGGCTGAACTTAATTCGCAGTTGCGATTTATTGAAGCTCAGCGCTTGGAACAAAGAACTTATTACGATATTGAAATGATCGAGCAGATCGGTTTTTGTCAGGGGATCGAGAATTATTCCAGACACTTAACGGGTAGGGGGCCGGGCGAGCCGCCTCCGACTTTGTTAGAGTACTTTCCAAAAGATTTTATTACTTTTATCGATGAGTCACACATTACCGTTCCGCAAATTGGTGGAATGTACCGGGGCGACCGCGCCAGAAAATTAACTCTTGTCGAGCATGGATTTCGATTGCCTTCGGCTTTGGATAACCGGCCTTTAAATTTCCAAGAGTTTGAAAGCATGGTTGATAAAGCGGTTTACGTTTCTGCGACTCCTGCGGTTTATGAAATTGAAAAATCTGAAGGGTTGATTATCGAGCAGATCATTCGTCCTACGGGGTTACTTGATCCAATCGTTGATATCAGACCGGTAAAATTTCAGGTTGATGATTTATTAAACGAGATTCGCGAACGGGTTAAGAAAAACGAGCGCGTTTTAATTACGACCTTAACCAAACGAAGTGCCGAGGATTTGACCGAATATTATGAAAATATCGGAGTGAAGGTAAAATACCTCCACAGCGATATTGAAACCATGGAGCGGGTCGAAATTATTCGTGACCTTCGGTTGGGAGTTTTCGACGTACTTGTGGGAATTAATTTACTTCGGGAAGGATTGGATATTCCTGAAGTTAGTCTGGTGGGAATTACCGATGCGGATAAAGAGGGTTTCCTTAGATCTGAAAGATCTTTGATTCAAACTATTGGCCGTGCCGCGCGTAACTTAAATGGCCGCGTGATTTTGTACGCCGATACGATGACGGATTCGATTAAAAAAGCGGTGGGGGAAACTGAGCGCCGCCGTAAAGTGCAAGCTGCATACAACGAAGCCCATGGCATTACTCCGCAATCTATTAAAAAGAAAATTGCGGAAGGATTGAGCGAGCTTTTCGATGGAAGTTTGAACCGGGAAAAAGTATCCAGCAAAGGTCAAAAGGATTTGGATCAAATCCGAAACCTTATGGAAAAACCGGATAAGATTGCCAAAGAGATCGAAAAGTTGCGTAATAAAATGCGTAAGCACTCGCAGAATTTGGAATTCGAAGAAGCAGCCTCTATCCGAGACCAAATTAAGCGTTTACAAATATTAGAACTCAATACCAGACAGGGTGAAGGTTATGGTCAATCCTCGCCTGGATGAAATCCGCGAGAAATTAAAAGACTTCCCAATTAGTTGCGGCGTTTACATTATGAAAAACGCCGTCGACAAAATTATTTACGTCGGTAAGGCCAAAAACCTGCGTAATCGAACGCGTTCCTATTTTCAAGACTCTCAAGACCATCCGAAAACCAAAGTATTAGCCAGCCAGGTTGATACTTTGGATTATATTTTAACCAAGACGGAAGTTGAAGCTTTCTTGCTGGAAGCAACGCTCATTAAAAAACATCGTCCAAAATTCAATATAAGACTTAAAGATGATAAGTCGTACCCATATATAAAGTTAACCTGGGATGACGATTACCCAAGGTTATTTTTGGCCCGGCGGGTTCATAAAGATAAACATTTGTATTTCGGTCCGTACTCTAGCGGTGGAGCCGTCCACGGAACCATTCGATTTTTAAATCGTACTTTTAAAATACGTGATTGCACCGATACTTTTTTTAATAGTCGAAGCCGCCCATGTCTAACTCATCAAATTGGCAGATGTACGGCACCGTGTGTGGATCTTGTCGATAAAGAAACTTACCGCACGGACGTTGAAGGCGCATTATTGTTTTTGCGCGGTAAAAATTCGCAAATGATTAAACTTCTGCAGGAAAAAATGGTGAATGCCGCTGCAGAAGAAAAATTTGAGGTGGCCGCTAAGCTTCGCGATTCGTTAACATCGATTAAAGCGATTTTGGAAAAACAATCCGTCATCGATGACCAAACGGGCGGAGACCGCGACGTGGTCGGTTATTTTGGTGATGATAAAAATACTTTGGTTCAAACGTTACACATCCGGCAGGGGCGATTAATTGGAACCCGGTTTCATATGCTATCCAATATTGATTTCTCGGATCCTCGCGAATGGTTAGTGAGTTTCTTGAATCAATATTACGATGAAAATATTATTCCTGAAGACGTTGTTTTACCAATTGATTTGGGCCGCGAACTTAATGAACTTTTACAAAAAGTATTGGAAGAGCGGGCTCCGCACCAGACTATTCGGGTTCGGTACGCGACCGATGCTAAGACCAGAAAACTTGTAGAGATGGCAAATATAAATGCCGAGTCACAGTTCCAAAAACGACTTGATCAAAACGAAATTAAAATCGTCGGTTTGGAAGAGTTAAAGGAAAAATTAGGGTTGCCAGCAATTCCCCAAAGAATCGAATGCTACGACATTTCTACTTTCCAAGGAACGGCAACGGTTGCATCGCAGGTGGTTTTCGAAGATGGCGTGCCGGCACCTGATCATTACCGCCGTTATAAGATTCACGTGGAAGGTATCGACGATTTTGCTTCCATGCGGGAAGTCTTAAGCCGCCGGTTTAAACACAAAGAATACGAAGACCCTCAGCTATTGGTCGTCGATGGCGGTAAGGGGCAACTTTCACAGGCCGTTCATATTTTGAAAGAAATTGGCAGAGAAGATATTCCGGTCGTGGGTTTAGCTAAAGCCCGAACGGAAGCTGATTTTCAAGCGGCCGATGTCGAACGAAGTGACGAGAGGGTTTTTATTCCTGGAAGAAGCAATCCGGTCACCTTTAGAAGCAATTCCGATGCACTTCATATTTTAGTGGGGATTCGCGATGAAGCCCACCGTTTTGCAATTACTTACCATCGTAAAAAACGGGATGAGTTGAGTTTTGAAAGCCAGTTGGACGAGATTACCGGGCTTGGCGTAAAGCGAAAGAAATTGCTACTGCAAAAGTATGGAAGTTTGGATGAAATTCGCAACGCGCAGCCGGAAGAAATTGCGGGCATTAAAACGTTTAACCGCGTCTTAGCGGATAGAATTTTGCTCCATCTCCAGCAAGACGACCAACCAGTTGCAGAAATGTTATAGATAACCTGCAATTCACTGTATTTTTTTTGAATGCTTCAGTTGATCGCTGTTGGTTAGCCGAGTTAAAGTTCATTTGTCCCACCCGCATCATTACGGAATTGCCGATAGGGTAATCATAATTTCATTGGCAGCCCAATCTTTTGTGTTCTAAAACATCAATCAATGAATCTGGCGAAATATCTAACGGAAGTATTAGGAATTAAAAACTTTTACGGCGCCTATACGCCCCACGAAGATATAATTGCCGATGTCACCACCCCTTCTGCGAGCTTTACAAAAACAAGCGCAAAACCATTACAGCTTTGGAACGAGCAGGGATACGGAAATCTTTCCCAAATTCCAGACCGAGTTAGTGTTTTATTTATCCATTCACTTAAAGGCGAATCAATATTTGAACCCGCAAGTTTAGATATGTTCCGGCGAATGGCAGTGGCCATGAAATTAACGGACGAAGATTTTCAACTCTGGGAAACCAGCGCGACTTTTTCTGAAATTACAAAGGACTTAGAGCGCCGCGAATTTAACAAAATTTTAGTATGGTTCGAAGGCGACGGAAAAACAAAGTTACCACCATTACAATTTACCGCATTCACCGCAGCCACCCCAGTATTGCTTGTTAAAGAACCAAAGAGAAAAAAAGATGTGTGGGATGTTCTAAAGGAAGTAATGCAAATAAGAGAAAGAACAAATAAGTAATGCGTTTAATTTTTTATTTCTTGATATGGATCTTCCTATTGCCAACAGCCCGCGCCCAGACTGAAACCAATGCTAAAGCTAATGTTAACAGCCAGTGCTTAGTCGGAGTAGAAATCTCAGAAGCGATTAGCGCAGCAACATTAGACCTAATCACCCGCGCCGAAGCCAAAGCCCAAGAAAGTAACTGCAACGCAATCCTGTTAAGAATCAACACTCCGGGCGGCGCCCTGAACACCACGCGATTGATAGTGGAAAAAATTCTAGCGTCTCAGTATGTCTATCTTTGTTTAATAACTCCATCTGGCGGTCACGCGGGAAGTGCCGGAGCAATTATTTTACAAGCTTGTCACGTCAACGGTGGGGTTAAGGGAACAAATGTCGGGGCGGCCACTCCCATTTTAAGTACCGGTGGAGAAACTCCGTCTGATTTAAGAAATAAAATGATTAACGATACCGTTAGTTGGTTAGATAGCATCACTAAACTACGGAAACGAAATTCAGCATTTGCAAGATCAATGGTTACTGAAGCCAAGGCGTATTCGTCAGAAGAAGCACAGAAAAAAGGGGCCCTTGATTATTTCGTCTCGGACGAAGCAGAGTTCCTGCAAAAAACCGACGGAAAAATTATTGCATTAAATGCAACGACAAACGTGACCTTAAAAACCGCGCAGTTAAATAATTTTGATCCAGGAATGCGGCACCGAGTTTTCGCGTTTTTAGCGGACCCTGAAATTGCCTATTTGTTGTTAATGGGAAGTGTTGGATTATTGTATTTTGAGTTAACTCATCCAGGATTAATCGCTCCCGGCGTAGTAGGCGGGATTGGATTAATTTTCAGTTTAATGGCGCTTCACAAGCTGGATGTATATTGGGGTGGCGTTGCTTTAATGTTTTTAGGGTTAGTCCTTTTAGGTGCTGAACTTTTTCTTCCTCGTGCGGACCGGGCGGGGGCGCGATCTGAGGGACATCGACGCGGCGGCGTACGAGCGCATCCTCGACTACCTGGCGAAAGTGCAGGGCGTGGGGAGCGGGCCGCCCTCGTTCGTCCAGCGCAT
>JAZKJI010000175.1:0-10681 GCA_040384405.1 Bdellovibrionota bacterium | reverse complement strand
CCCAACAACCGAAAATTCCCTTTGTAGAAATCTTAAAATCAATTCCGGAAGTTTTTGGAATTAGGCTCAACGAGGAACCTGAATATAAAGTTTTAAAGAAAGATGGTCCCGTTGAAGTTCGGCAGTATTCAAGCCAATTACATGCAAAGGTAACTTTGAAGGGTTTAGATTTTGATACTTACCGGAATAAAGCATTTGAATTATTAGCGGCCTATATCTTCGGAGCTAACAGCGGCAAAACCAAAATGGCAATGACCTCCCCTGTTTTACAGAAAAATGATTCTGAAAAAATGGCGATGACGTCTCCGGTGCTGCAACAACAATCCGGTGATCAGGAATGGACCATGACTTTTATTTTACCCTCAAAATATAGTTTAGCTTCGGTACCAAAACCGGATAATCCACAAATAAAAATCGTGGAAGAACCTGGTTATGAAGCCGTGACCCTTCGGTACACTGGCACTAATTCACTGCAAAGTTTAAAAAAGCATGAAGATCAACTGAGTGCATGGTTATTAAAAAATCCCCAATACAAAGTGAATGGAAAATTTTTTGCTGCTCAGTATGATGCTCCATTTGCGGTACCTTTTTTACGACGCAATGAAGTTTTAGCCAAGGTGACTTCCGCTCATTAATCCTTTTCCAAATGGTCAAAACTGAGAGTATGAGAAAAGTAATTTCACGACCGCAATCCGCTATTAAAATGACGGCATTTACTAAAAAAGTATTGTCGTTGGTAAAAAAAGTGCCACGAGGAAAAGTGGCGACTTATGGGCAGATTGCAGCGCTTGCTGGGAAAGAGCACGGTGCCCGGGGTGTAGGTTGGATTTTAAATTCTTGCACGGACAAGCATAAGTTACCGTGGCAAAGAATTATTAATTCACGCGGAAAGATTTCCTTTGATCGATCAACTCCGGAATTTGTTTTACAGCGAAAACTATTATTAAAAGAGCGAATTAAGTTCGGTGAAGATGGCGTGATTCCATTAGAGAAATATCAGTGGAGTAAGCGTGCCCGCAAATTGCGATCACTTGGCAGAATAAAAATGTTCAGATAAATCGTGCTTGGGTTATTGCTTCCCAGGTTAATTTTCTACAAACTCGAAATTTCGTACTTCAACTTCAAATTCCGGAAATAACAATTGAAATTTTTTAGTTAAAATTTGAGTGACGATGGCTCTCTCTTCAAAGGAAATTTGGCGCATATAAGTTCCGGATGCTAAATCAAATATCAATTTAGTGCCACCTTGCTCGAACCAAAACTCTCCAGCTCCCAGTACATCTCTACTTTGGGTTAAAATAATATGTTTACTGACTTCGTCGCCATTGCTGAGTGATTCGGTAAGCTGCCCGTCGATTTCTTTCATCAAGCCAAGTTCAGGCATAAATCGAAGTACTTCCCCTTCGGTAAATGTCCAAAGGTAATGGGATTTAATTCCCCGATAATTGCCTGTGACAATTTCCTGAAGCCTAGCGCTGTTAAGTTCTGCGTTTTGGTAAAAGCTCGCCCGTTGTGTGATCTGATGATGATCCCAGGTTGGAAATTTGAATTCAGTTTTTGGGATCAGTGCTTCAAACATCTCGATATATTTCTGCGGCTCTCGATTCCCAGTTTTCGGAAGCAAAGCAAGGTGTTCATGGGTAAGGAGGTTTCGGCAAGTGAAAGCAGCTTCACTTGATTGGTGAAATGTAAGGGTGAAAAAGCTAAGTAACAATGCGGCCGCAACCATAGAAAGCTTTCTGTGCGTTCCATGCTTTAAAATTGATTTGGAATACTTCATCCGCGTGCGCATGAAGTATTTCAATGCAAAGACGGGGCTAAACTTTTGCGCTTAGCTCCGTTTATATTCCAAACCATAGTTAGTTAATTGAAGGAAATTAGTTTTCTTCTCAAAAATGGTATGAACTGAGAAGTGTTTATACGTGTCGAATTGAGACAATAGGGCCGATTATCATTCGAAAAAACGATAATTCGGAAGACTCCAAAATAAGTTTAGATGGGAAAGCCGCAAATTGTCGGCCCTACCCAAATCATGCACGTACCAGACTTAGAAAAAAGAACCTCAAATCCCATAGGTTTCATATCTTTATGGTGCCTTCGTTGCTTTACATAAAGGCAAGACAACGAATTTCAGGGGGATCCGATGAAGACACAAAACGAGACAAACAAAACAACACAGACTTTAGCCCTGGCTTTGGTGATCTTAGCTTTTGCTTTCGGATCTACGGCAAAGGCAGATGCAAACTGCGGACTGCAAAATCCAAGTGTACTGAAAGATACGGAAACTTTCGCGGATATGTTAGTAAGCCACTACAGCGACAAAGCTCCGAAATTGCAAAATGTTAGCTTTACTTCTAAGTCTGCAGCGCCGGCTTTGGATAACAAATATTTAAAGATTGATCGTAGCCTGAATTATCTTAATCAGCTTGATTCTGTTGGGATTATGACTTCATCACCATTTCAAAATGCACCTATTAGTAGTGCTTCAGCGATATTAGTAAGCCCTTGCCATGTTTTGAGTGTTCGTCACGGAATGCCGCAAGTTGGATCTAAAATGTTTTTCTCAGTTGGACAGAATAGCTGTGATTCGAAAGATCAGTTTAAGAATATGAATGCCGAAGCTACTTTAGTGATGAAAGGCTTTAGTCGTACTGAGAGAGGTTTAGCCCCTAATTCAATTAAAGATGATCAGCTTCAGTCTGATGACCTAAGTGTTTTCAAAATCAAACCTATTCATAATGTAAAGCCAGCAAAAATCTCGACATACAATTTAATGTCAGGAGAATTGGCGATGACAGTTGGATTCCCTGACGAAGCGATCCTTGCCAATCCGACTTCACCGTATCGCAATTCTTACGGTGTTTTCGCAAAAACCATTGGACTTACACCTTTCGGAACTCATCAATTATCTAATACCAAAGATGCCCCTGGACTATCTGGCGCTGGCGTATTCGTTATGGACGAAGATGACAGTGGTAAACCTGCTCCACTTCTGACCGGAATGAATTATGGCGGCGGTGAGATGATAAGCATGGATAAAATCCTAAGCCGTATTAAGGAAAGAGATCAGCAATTACATAGAGAAATTTTGGAAGCTCAAAGCACCGGTATTTGTAAGTAGATCTAGGTCGAGGCTTACCCTTTGTAACCACAGAGATTCACGATCTTGTTTAAACTTTGCGCACAATTCATTTAATATAACTCTAAATGAATTGCGGTTTTAAAGGTTCACTTCTTTTTCTACTATTTATTTTTTTGATCCCCAACGGGTCCAATGCTGCGACGTCGCCACCACAGATTTTCACCACTACTATCGGAGGAGCGACTTCTCAGAAAATATGGGCGTTATATTCTTCAGATTACAACGACATAAGATACGACAACAATGGGGATGGTACAATAGACCATTGGCATCTCTCTCAGAATGGAATAATCGCGGACCTATTTTTTAGCCAAGGACAAATAGTTTCAGTTTCGCTTTTTAAAGAGATAACAAACGGACACTTAAAAAATAGAATTTTGTTAGAATACTCTCTTAAGGGCGAACAATTCATTCTTACGAAATCTATTGTTCATAGTTCGCGCTTTGCTTTCTTTTCCGGTGAAGTTGGACAAGACGCTGTTTGCGTTGATAGAAGTATTTCTTCTTATTTTCGACCCTCACATTGGAAAAGGCTTGTCGCTAATACTAAAATTGACGAGCAAAAATCCGCTTGGGAAAACACCGTTTCGTCGGATTGCGGTAAAAATCAAAAGGACATTCAAAAGGCCGTTTTAGAAACATTCATGCTCGATCATAACGGTAACATTAGTCAAAATTCATTTCTAAATTGCCTATCAAAATCAGAAGAAACTCAGGTATATATTCCTGCCTTTGTTGAGGCAGCACTTACCTGGCCGAAACGCGAACCGCCAATTAAAATTAACTGTTATGGCGAGAACTATAACGACCCCAACCAAAAAGAATCAAAGTGCCCGGTCCCATCATTCGATCTTGATACATGGACCATGCGTCTTCCTCAAGTGACCAATACTTGCAAATTTAATCCGAAAGAAAAATATCCTTCTCTAATTAGACATGAAATTTTCCATAGGATGAGTCCAGTGGTTCCGGAGCTAACGATTAATACCATTATAGATAAATGCTCTAAAAAATCTGATGAAAAGATTGAAAAAAAGATTGGCGTAAATGACGAAGATAGAAGAGATATGGGCAAATTGCCCAACCAAGGTCATCTAAGCGAAGCCGCATTCGGTCGAGAAGTTGCAAAAGCTCCTCAAGTACCGGCCAACATTCCTGCTGTAGTAGCAACAAATGTAATCTCCCCTACGACACCGGCGGGTGAGAGATCCCCAGCGGGCGCTTTAAGTAAAGTATTCTCCGCGCCACCAACCGGCGCTTTAACCGTAGCAGCTTCAAGTCGCGCAATAAGTGCAAACGTGTTTAACGGAGCACGCACTGCCGTTTTTGCCAGAGCCGTAATTACTCCTGCACAAGCAGAAATCCCCGATCAACCACTAGCGACTACAAATCCAGTAATAAATAACGTTGGATCTACAGTAAAACCGGCCGCTACTTTTAAAACTCAACCGAGCCAAACTACAGAATCAAAAGCAATCGGAACTGCAATCCCAGTTCCCAACGGAAACTCACAGACAGAATCCCAAGCGCGATCCGATGGCACTCGACCGGGTTCACGTGACACTAGAAGTATAGCTTCCACCCCGAATTCACAAAGTCCCTCATTTAAAAATTCCAATTCCTCTTCCATCAGAAATTCTGCGAGTGCGCCGAGTCCCATAGGCTCGCCCATCGATAAAAATTCCCAAACCACCCAACCTTCCCGCTCCAACGCCATCATTCAAAGCTTAACCACTAAGCCCTTCGATGAAGCCATGGTTTACATTCAGTCCAATCAAAATGAATTACGTGATTTGGGAATCTCCGTATTGGGCACTAGAAATGAAATTCTGGGTTATCCCAATCTAGGAAGTGCGACCCATCGCCTACGAGTCAAAGGCAAAACGATCATCACCGAGGACTAGCGATGAAACGAAAATCCATTATCATTCTACTTCTTGGTGCATTTTGGTTGGGATATACCATCCTAACTATCGGTACATACGTTTATGAAAACGGAAAATTTTATCAAGCCGAAGTAGATCGGCGCAAAGGCCTGATCGATTTTCATTTAGATAACGGCATTCACTATTTAATGAACCAAAAAATTAACTCTTTGCTTCCCCGTCTGCATATGGGCCGCGAGTTAAGAGAATATGATTTTTTTATCTTAAAAGAAAAAGATAAGGTTCACGGCTTTTATAATAAAGATAACTATCTCGAGGGAATTAATCACAATTACCAAATCATTGATCAATTCCAAGAGTCCGATGAATTTGCTTTAAAGACCGCTCAAATTCAAGATTACAAACTGACCTTAGGAATAAACAAAAATAAAAACGCGTTCCTGTGGGACCTTTTTCGTGACCGCAAATCTGTTATTGCCCAAGATCTTTTCCTGGTCACTTTGCTTCTTTCAATTATTGCTTACTTAGTTTTGAAAGATATCATCGATATCTCTAAAGCCTTACAAACCAATACCCGCTTCCGCGGAAAAACTTTACGCACTCGATCCTCCGAAGCTGAAACGCTTTTACAAGCTAGCTTAGGTTTTGAAACCTCGAACTCTGATCTCAAGGCGGCAAATCTTTTATTATCCGGTTCTTTGGGACCCGCAATTCAACACGAACTGCGAAGTGGTAAAACAGCTCCCTACTTAATCCCCTGCACCTTAGTACGAATTGATCTAAATGGTTACACGCAACTGTTTTTGGAAAAGGACTCTCACAGTTTGTTACAAATGTTAAATCAGTATTTTAAAGAGTCCCGACAAATCATCGAACGCTATGGCGGTTTGATCTATCAATATATCGGTGACGAAATTATTTTTATTATAAAATCCACCACTACATCAGAAATCTCGACTCAAAAAGCACTTAACACTATTCGCAGCATTTTTGATTCCGCTAAAAAAATATCTAGCGCAGAAGTTCCTAAGGGCCTCCGGTTAAAAGCCAGCCTGGTCACTGGCGAATTACACTTTATTCCCCTTGATGAAGGCCATGCCTTCAGTGGATTGCCACTGATCGAATCCGTACGTATGTTGGGACAAGTGACCGAGAAAACCGAAAGTCGTTTAATTATATATTCCGAGTCCCTGCCGGCGGTTCAAGAATTATGTCACGCCAGCCAATTAAGGACGACAGTATTTAAAGGTTTTAATCGTGAATCTGAAGTTATCGAAGTAGAAGATTTTATTTCAATTTCCGAAGCCTTTAAAAAATTCCCGCTTAAATCAATCAGCGATTATTATCGCAATGATGATGATCTAGTCTTCATTATCGAAGAACTTCGAAAATATATTCAAAGTGAGAACCTTGATCAATTTATGGAACTAGCTTCTCCATTCATGAATTTTTCTGTGACCGATGCTTCTTTGCCATTGCGATCCGCTTTTAAAAATATGCTTAAAGACTGCCTACAGCAGAAAATGGCCCAGCAATCAGAATCTCGCTTTTTAGCCATGGTGATTTCATTAAGCGAACATCTTTTAGGTTCAGGCCAAAAAGATTCCGAGTTAGAAGCATATCTTGATGAGTGCGGTGTCGCCCAAGATCCGCGCGTAGCTGCCAACACAATCATGGCAAAATTTCATTTGGATTTAGATATAAATAAAGAAATCCAGAAACATTCTCCCCAGTCGAACAGACTCAGCGCAAATATTTTACTTTACCAAGGAAAAACAGGCTTAACTCCAACCGTCGCAAAAAAGATAAAAACTTTCTTGAGCTCAAGTGAACCAAAATATATTGCCAGTGGTCTTTTTCTGGTCGCCAGCCTTTATGATCACTATCGCCAACTTGATTTGGTCTATTTAAAATCAAACCCTCATTTTAAAAATTTGGCAGAAATGGTTCCTCAATTCTTGCAACATCCCGATCCCATGGTTCGCGATCGCGCCGCCATTTCCCAAAAAATAATTAATCCCGGAGCCGCGTAATGAGAATCGAACAGGAAAAAATCCAACTAGCTCCCCTTAATCTGCAGCAAGTGGGCATCGCCGGGCAAATCGTTGGCTCCTATCACAAAATGAATTTCCCTGTGGTCCCATGGCTGATGACAGCGCTAGAGATGATGCAACAAAATAAGTCCATCCAAGAAATTTTCTATCATTTCTTGAGCAAAGGATCCCTAGTTTCATTTGTAACGTTAAAAGAGCTGCTGCATTTTCTGGTGAATGAGAGACTTCTATTAAATCCTTCGTTTATTAATTATTTCCAAACAGAGCTTCCGATATTGGAAACTGCAAAAGTAAAAGCATCTCCGAAATCATCGACTAAACCGCCGTCTGATCAACAAACGATTCAACAGTTAAAAGAATTACCATTTATGCGGGCGCTTTCAGCTCCCATTCAAAATTTCCTTTTTGAAGATATGGAAATCCTGGAGCTTCCCCCCCGAACTCAACTCTGCCAAATTGGAGAAACTGAGCGCAGTTTATTCATCCTGATCGAGGGCGAAGCCGCGGTCTTCAAACGCAACTCCACGGGCCGTGTAGAAAAAGCAGCTACCCTAAATAACGGAAGCGTATTTGGCGAAGTAGGTTTTTTCTTGGGCCTACCACGAACGGCTCACGTCGTGACCGAGAAAAAAAGTCGCGTAGCTAAATTCGTGGGTGACTCGGATGTGCTGGATAATTTGATTAAAAAAGATAAAGCCCAACAAATGCAAACAAGGTTGTGGTTGATTCACGCTTTATTAAATTCCACATTATTTAAAAATTTGGCGGATGAGTGTTTTGATTCCCTAATTTTCTCTGGAGAGATAAAGAGTATTCCAAAGGGCCGTGCCGTCATCACAGAGGGTGAACGATCTTCTAATTTCTACGTATTGATTCAAGGTTCGCTGCAAGTATCGCAAAAAGGAAAACCCATTCGAGAGCTAAACCAGGGTGATTCATTCGGCGAGATAGCCCTAATGCTAAGTCAGGGTGTGCGAACAGCGACAGTCACCGCGCAATCTGAAGCGCTGGTACTAGAAATCGATGCGACCAAATTTTATCGCTTACTGAGTGAAAATCTATTTATGGCTTGCGAGTTTGAAGCGACTTCTTTGCAAAAACTGCGGGATGATCAGAAGCGTTGGGCTTAGGGAAAAAAAAGAAGTTACAATTTTTACGAATTCACTCGCTGCTATATTTTAATTTATAAAAAATTGTTTTCAATATTAGATTTTTTTGGTGCGGGCTTTTTCGTCGAATTCTTCATGGGTTCTACAAGAGTCCGGACTTTGCTCATCAAGGGATTGGCGGTATCGCACACATCCTCGCATAAACTGCGGCCACTCTGGCACTTCAATTTTGGGGTCGATCCTCTCTGGTAATAACGCCCAAAGCTTTGGATGGTGCCAACAAAGCCCCTGACCAGAACTATCTCGATGTGCCCGAATTCCGTCACGCAGTCGTTTAATTTCTGCGACCAACTCATCTTTACTTTTTGATTCGAGATCCTCATCCATCAAGACTATTCTAACTTCGAAAAGCTTATATACCAAATCGCGGTGGTCTAAAGATTCAAATTTATTGAAGCCGGGTGTAAATGGAATTCGTCAATTTTTGCCTCGTGCCTGTTTAGGCTCAACTCGCTAAGGGGATTGGCTCGTACGTGCTCTGGTTATTCTGGCTCCCAAGGGGATTGGCTCGGCCCATCCTTGGGCCTCGGCCCTAACGGACCAGCCTTCGGCTGCCTAAAAATAGCATCATGCTATTTTTATCGAACCCACTGTAGCAACTCGAAGTCAGCAATGGGACCGCCATATCGTAAGCCATCCACCTGCAAACAAAAAGAAAATCCCAAGGTGTATTCCAAAAGCAAAGCGAAGCGACCTCCGAAAAAACTGGGGCCCTATCGCGGAAGCGATGGGGTGAAATAAAATGGAGTAAGAGTGGCGAAAGAGAATCTGAGCAGGCGGATGCCTTACGAAATGGCGTTCCCTGATGGATGATTTCGTGAATTCTTGTTCCCATTTCGATGAGCTGTCTATGTTGCTGAATTTACGTGAGAAACAAGGGTTATGGCTAAGTTGAATTCTGGTTCCCGAATGTGAAAAATGAGGTTCCCAAAATCATGAAGAGTTTTGACGGAACCAGAATTAATATATTTGTTTGAGATAATAGCTTAACCGAGTTTTTTATTAATGGATATCCTTTTCCGGGCCCTTCAGCCTGTTAAAGGCGCGTACGAGTAAAAAGACAGCGAAAGCAATAATTGTAAATGAAATAATCGCTGTTATAAATGTTCCGACATTAATAGTTACGGCTCCAGCTTTTTGAGCGTCCGCAAGTGTTGCATAAGGACCGCTCTGGGAAATCCCATCCTTAAGAGTGACAAACAGGTTTTTGAAGTCAACTCCGCCAATCAGTAAGCCGATGGGGGGCATGATCACATCCTGAACCAGCGAGTTTACAATTTTCCCAAATTCGGCACCAATGATCAGTCCCACTGCCAAATCAACGACATTTCCCTTCACCGCAAAATCCCGAAATTCTCGAAGCATTCCCATCTTTAGACTCCTTAAATAAAATTAAAATTTTGCGACCAAGGCTGTTGTAAACGTAGTGTCTTCTTTTTTTTCCGCCGCAGTCAGTGTGAGGTTATGATATTTGACTAAATAGGCGATTTTCAGAGAAAAAACTTGATTCATCATCACGCTGACAGAGGGTTCATAGTTAACCAAATAGGCATCTGAATCTTTGAAGTTTGGCAAATACTCGACCCAAAATTTCCCAGAAACAGATTCATTTATTTTTTTCGAATACTCAATATAGAGTCGGCAAGAGGTTGAGTAATCAACATTATTAGAAACCGAGGAGATCGTTTTTGTTGATCGAACACCGAGTTCCGAGAAAAGAGTTTCGGGATCAGTCTTGATCAAATAGTACTTTCCACCGATGTCTGAATTGTCCCTTTGAACATAACCAGCATAGGGATCACTTTCCGCGCCATGCTGAATGAATAAGGACCAGAGATCGCTGAGCTCACGCTCATACCTCAAAGTAGCATCCCATTGCTTTGCGGTCTCACTTCCAGAAGCTTTCGTCTGAAGGTATCTTCCTGAGGCGCTGATGATATTGAGATCAAATCGATAGGAAGTCTTTTGTTTAGCGCTGTAACTGTCTGAAGTTGTGTTCCCATCCACCTTTACAATGGAAGCTTCAGATTCATGTGCCCAGGGAGGTTTTTCCTCGGCATAGAGAGTAAAGGGAAAAATAAAGATGCTAATAGCGAGAAGGGCAGACCTTGACATTGGAAACCTCACAAATTTTGTTGAACCTAGGTTGCAGGATTGCCAAAGTCAAACAAATGAACCGAGCGAGTAGAAGCATAGAACCCATATTTGACGTGCCCTAGGGGCCGCACCGAAGGTGCGCAAACGAACAGCGAAATTCTCGATTGTGTGATGAGTGCGCGAACGAAGATTGGCGTTCCCAAGGGGATTCGAACCCCTGTATCCTCCGTGAAAGGGAGGTGTCCTAGGCCACTAGACGATGGGAACAACTAGGTTAGAAAATGGTGGCTCGCGATGGATTCGAACCATCGACCCCTTCATTAAAAGTGAAGT
>JAZKJI010000174.1:20381-23095 GCA_040384405.1 Bdellovibrionota bacterium | reverse complement strand
GGGAAACTCCCTAAGCTTCTTCGTCGAGACGAGATCCAAACAACGGGCTCTTATAACCACTTACTGCTTTTTTATTCTTCTTAATCTCTTGTAGCTCTCTAATAATTTCTGACTTTGTGTGATCAATGCATGCCAGGATTTCTAGATCTTGTTGGATGATGTGATTCACGTACTCGCCTTTTGCCTTTAACAATTCTTTTACGGCTTTTCTTTCGTAGTCAGAAATTGATTCTGCGCTGATTGTTGGCTCGTCGAGTTTAATTTGACTGTCGATATAGTTAATAATTTCTAACATATGTTCTCTGGCATTATAAAATGTCTCCAGATTGTCAAAATTATTTTCCATGAAACGACCGATCTCTTCTTCATTTAAAGAGGCGAACTTTTCCAAGTAGTGATTCTTCTGTTCTAAAAGCGATACGATTCTTTTCATGTACCTTCTCCTCTTTCTTGTTCTTTTTTGACTTTTTCAACTGCTTGAACCCATCCGTCGTACAAATTCTCTAATAATTTGAGAACTGTCTTAAGATGGTCGGCGTTGCCGGTGATGTTTGCTTTCGTGAATTGATCCATCATGAAAATATAGAGCTGCTCTAGATTTTTTGAGATTTCCCCTCCCACGTTGTGGTCCAGGGTGTTATTCAATTCCATGATGATGTCGTAGGCGCGACCGATTGCCATACCACGCTCTGCAATTTTCTTTTCTTCGCAGGCTTTGATGCCGAGCTTAGTAAATTTGATTGCTCCCTCATATAACATGAGTAGTATTTTTTCTCGGCTTGCGGTCTGTACCGCGGATGTCTTGTACTTCTGGTACGGGTTTTTCATTTTTCGCTAACTCCTTTTTGTTCGTTTTCTTTATTAAAAATTAAATTAAAAATTCAGTTATCCCTGGCCGCCGCCACCTTGGTTCATTGCACCGAAGGCTGCGCCTTGGCCCTTCAGTGCACTCATCTTTTGTTCAAGATTGGCGAACTTGTTTCTTAAGCCCTCTTCTTTTTTCTCTAGCTGGCGAGTCTTCTGATCAATTTGTGTGTTCATGCGTTTTATCTTGTCGCTGATTCCACGCTTACGATTTCCCAATGCTCCGGCACTTGGGTCTTGGATAACTTGGATTTCACGTTTTAACGTCGGGACGAAGCCATTCGCAAAACCGTCACCACGGAAGAACCCGGCAACATCTTTTGCTCGCGAAGCTAGTTCCTTATTAAATTTTTCTTCTTTTAAAGTCAGAGTTCCGTTTCTTTGGAACTCGATACCTAATTCAATAAGGCGGGTTATTTTACTGCCTGTTCCGTGTTGTTCACGTTGAACAATTCTTCTTAACCGGCCTTCGATATTTCTTAAAAGTGAATCTCCGCCCAATGGACCCATGCGCTCGGAACCACTTGGCCCCTTTGTTAATTTAAATTGGTTTTGAATCCAACCCAAAGCGCCGTTATAGGACTCTACGAAAGTTTTTATTTTACCGGTGATGGCTTCTTGATTTTCTTTTACGTGTAACCGAATCGGACGGCCAGGAACTGCTTGTTTTAAATCAAGTGTAACACCTGGAATAATTCCTTCGACTTTGTTATCCGGAACTTCAATTTCAAAACCATCAACTTTTATTTTCGCGTTTTGCGATTGAAGTTTCTTTTCGAAATACATGTCTTGGTCACCGTCCAACATGTAAATCGTCGGGAAATCGACTTGTTGTTTATCGCCCGTGGATAGTCCCGTTACCATTAAACGGAACGGATTATCTTTATCGGTACGATCCTCGATAACCGAAGCTCTTAAACCAGTGCCTGAATTATTAATTGATTTTGCAACTCCATCCAGGGTCGAATTTTCGCCATTGACGTAAACTTCCTTCATTCCCTGAGGAGTATTAAATTTAATGTAACCAACACCCATTTGCGTTTCGTCTTTGTCAGGAAATCCGCAAGACATCGCACCCGGATGCTGAGCTAATTGCATGACTTCAATACTGTACTCGCCCGTTGGCGCCGCACCCGGATCAACAGTTCCATCGATGACATTCGCATCCCCGGATACCAGCTTGATATCGCTAAAGCCACGCGTGTTCGTAAGTTCAGTTAAATTTTTAGTGATGTCGGCAATCTTGCCTTCGAGTTCGCCGACTAATTTCAGCGTATCTTCTTCTTTGGTTTTCTTTCCTTCGATGATCTTTACGGGAATACGCTCGGCCTCGATCAGCTGATCGACGATATTGGGGGGAAGCCCCGATGCCATGCCTGTTATCCGTACACCCGCCACTTGAGAAATTCCTTCCTGGAATTATTCGTTTGGGAAACCATCCTGGTCGCCTTAGTTAAACCTTCGAATCACTCTGTTAGAGGACCTTTCCGATTTGTACTATTGCCCATGTATTTATTTTGGCCGATGTTGCAAAAAAACAGTGAGTCAATAATCCGACTCGGGACCTTTGGGTGGAACGCTGAAAAACTGGTTAAGAAGATGAAAAAACTAGATCTCTTATAGGGGAATTCGGTCTAGTTAAAAATGAAACTGGCCTTGGAGGAGGGGCGATGAGCCGTTCCCAAGGCCAGTAGGGGCGTCAAATATCAGGCTGTTTACCAACCCGATTTTCCGTGACTGGATCTAATTACTTATCGTTTTTGTTTTTCTTGTGCTCCATGTGTTTCTTTTTCCATTCTTCACGGCGAGCTTTTTTATCCGCTTTTACTTCTTCGTGGGCTGCTTTAAAT
>JAZKJI010000174.1:4353-20371 GCA_040384405.1 Bdellovibrionota bacterium | reverse complement strand
CGGCGCACCTGCTTTTTTATCTGCTTTAAGTTGTCGTTTTGCTGCTTTAAATTCTTGTTTTGCTTCTTTACGGGCAGCACGGTCTTTTTCTAATTCCGCTCTGTTTTCTGACATTCCTTGGCCAGTTGAATTGTCACCTGCCGGAGTCACTGCCGGAACTACCGGTGCCGCTGCTGGTTCTGTCTGCGCGAATGCAGAAACGGCCATAAATGACGATGCTACAAGAATGATACTTAACTTTTGAAACTTCATAAAACCTCCTCAGGTTTTGGTGATTGAACGTAAAGATAGAATACCACCCCGAGGTTAAAACGAAATTTAAACCGTCTAAAAAAAAATTAATCCCAATCTGGACCACTGACGAAATATTGAACTTTTACAGAGAGTTACGAAGTGGGTTAAAATTCCCGGATTGGTAATTTTCTAAGACTGACATTAATTCCATCCAAATTGAGATCCACCAAGTAAGGTGAAACAATAAGTCCCTTTTTCATACCTTTTTTTAAAAGCTCTGCATATTTCGGATCTAAATGAGCCGCCGGCGAAAACCACTTAACATCATTTCTTTGAACAGTAAAAATAACTTCCGCACTTTTTCCTTGGTCTATAAACTTTGTTAATTCCACCAAATGTTTTTGCCCACGCGTTGATTCAGAATCAGGGAACAAAGCACCGTCTTCTTCTTTTAAAGTGACGTTTTTAACTTCGATATAGTGATCAAAGGAATCATAAACCCCTGCCACTTTTTTTCCTTTGACGGGTTCTAAATTTTTACGGGTAAGTCCAAAATCAAATCGCGTTTCCTTGGAAATCGCTACTTCCCCCCGCCAGCCAGAAAAGTCTTTCCACTGCGGATTTGCGCGGGACTCGATTAATTCTTTCACGATCATATTCGGACGGGCCGTATTTACACCGATCCAGGTACCTTTTGGGCAGACGGTAACTTCAAGGGTATATCGCAATTTTCGCTCTGGATTGGACGCCGGAGTCACATAAACGTCTCCACCTTCAAATAAACACGAACGCAGGCTGCCCGTATTGGGGCAATGGGCAGTTACGACTTCGCCGTCGATTTCAACATCGGCAAAAAACCTTTTGTATCGCTTAACCAGGCGACCTTTTATCAGAGGCTGCTCCCACTGCATTTTTGAACCTTTCAAGTTTGATGACTTAGCATGTTATGGAGTATAAAACTCCCAAGTGTCAAAACTAAACACCCCTTAGCAAAGAGCTAAAATGTCTGACTTAGCAGAAAAAACTAAAAAGCCCGCAAAGCCGGATTGGCTTAAAGTTCGAGCTCCTTCTGGCGATAACTACGGCCGCATTAAAAAATTATCTCAAGAATTAAAACTAGCCACCGTTTGCCAAGAAGCCAAATGCCCAAACATCGGCGAGTGTTGGTCCGGCGGAACTGCAACTTTCATGATGATGGGTGAAGTCTGCACCCGTGGTTGCAAGTTTTGTAATGTGAAAACCGGAAACCCAAAAGGAAAACTTGATCCCTTCGAGCCCGAGAAATTAGCTTATTCAATTTCGCAAATGGATTTGGAATACGTAGTACTAACAACGGTTGATCGCGATGATCTTCCCGATCAAGGCGCTGCACACTTGGCGCGCGCGATTTCCACAATTAAAAAATTATCTCCGAAATTAATAGTTGAAGTTTTAGCCGGTGATTTCCGCGGAGAAAAAAATCTGGTTTGGCAATTAGCCGAAAGTAAACCGGATGTTTATGCTCACAATATCGAAACGGTTGAGCGTCTTACTCCAAGCGTTCGTGATCCCCGCGCTGGATACCGCCAGTCTTTAGATGTTTTAAAATACGTTAAAGAAAAAGACCCAACTCGTTATACAAAATCTTCTTTGATGTTGGGCCTTGGCGAAACAGACGAAGAAATCATTACGGCACTTGAAGATTTGCGTGCGGTAGGTTGTGACGTCGTGACTTTCGGTCAATACTTGCAACCCACTACCCGCCACCTTCAAGTCGTTGAATACGTAACCCCGGAAAAATTCCAGTACTGGCAAACCAAGGCCGAGAGCATGGGATTTTTGTACGTAGCATCCGGTCCTTTAGTTCGCTCTAGTTATCGTGCTGGCGAATTTTTCATGAAGGGCATGGTCGAAAAACAAAAACAAGAAAATCAAAATAAAGAAATTCAATCTAATCACAACACAATCGAGGCAACAGATGGCTCTTACTGAAGTAAAACTTCCCGAGTTGGGTGAAGGCGTCACCGAAGGTGAATTAATTAAATATCTAGTTAAACCGGGTGATCAAGTTAAAGCCGATCAATCTATTGCTGAATTAATGACTGACAAAGCGACTGTGGAAGTTCCTTCTCCGCAAGCGGGTACTGTTAAAGAACTGAAATTTAAAGTGGGCGATATCATTAAAGTTGAAGCGGTGCTTTTAACTTTGGATGGGGTTGGGTCGGCGACTGCGACGGCGACTGCAACGGCAACGAATTCTGGAACTGGAACCGCTTCCCAATCTGCAAAAACCGCAACACCAGCAGCTACTGCTCCGACTGCCGCTGCTCCGCAAGCTTCTTCAAATGGTAAATCTAATGGTCCGGCACCTGCTGCTACCGGTGGTGGGCAAACTATTAACGTTAAACTTCCTGAACTGGGTGAAGGTGTTGCAGAAGGTGAATTGGTTAAATGGTTAGTTAAACCAGGTGATCAAGTTAAAGCTGATCAATCAGTTGCAGAATTGATGACTGACAAAGCAACCGTTGAAATTCCTTCTCCGCAAGCGGGCACAGTTAAAGAATTAAAATTTAAAGTTGGCGATACTTTGAAAGTTGAATCTGTGATTCTAACTTTGACTGGGGCAGGCGGATCGGCGACTGCGACGGCGACTGCAACAGCAACCAATTCGGTTCCGGCTCAAAAAACTTCGGCTCCGGCTCAAACTTCTGCTCCTGCGCCGGTTTCTTCTGCTAGTGTTGCAACTCCTGCTGGGGCTTCTGCTGGGCAAGCTATGGCTATGCGCTCAAATAATGGTGGGACTTTGCCTGCTGCTGATTTAAAAGTTTTGGCTACTCCTTCTACTCGTCGGTTAGCTCGTGAAATGGGTGTTGATATTAATCAGCTTGGGGGAACTGGGCTTGCTGGCCGGGTTACTCGTGATGATGTGATGAAAACTGGCGGTCAAAATTTCGTTGGTGCCAGCAGCGGAATGCAAACTCCAGGATTTAATCGTCCTTCTTACAATGCTCCACCTATGGTTCCTGGTGCAGGTGAAGAACGTGTTCCACTTCGTGGAATCCGCAAAAAAATCGCTCAAAACTTACAAATGGCAAAAGCCATCATTCCACATTTCACATTGATGGATGAGTGCGACGTTACGGAATTAGTAGCACTTCGTGAAATGCTAAAAGAAGCTGGCGAAAAACAAGGTGCGAAAATCACTTACCTTCCTTTCGTTATTAAAGCTTTAATTGCGACGATTCGTGAGTTCCCGCAATTTAATGCCAGCATTGATGATCAGGCGGAAGAAATTGTTTACAAAAAATATTTCAATATCGGTTTCGCGGCAGATACACCAAATGGATTACTGGTTCCGGTTATTAAAAATGCGGATGTAAAAAACATCATCCAACTTTCAAAGGAGATCGTGGATCTTTCCGTCCGAGCTCGCGAAGGCAAACTGAAAATGGAAGAAATGAAGGGCGCTACTATTACAATCACGAACATTGGTTCAGTGGGTGGAACGTATGCGACTCCAATCATTAATCATCCTGAAGTTGCGATCATCGGAATGTACAAAATCAGCGATCGTCCGGTAATTAAAAACGGATTGTTATCGTCTGTAAAAGTAATGAACTACACCGTGACGGCGGATCACCGATTAATCGATGGTGCAGTAGCAGCTAATTTCTTAAAAGCATTCTTAGGCCGCTTGTCTAAACCAGGCAGCATGATGTTGGAGATGATGTAATGACAACTTTTGATGTAATCGTAGTCGGAAGCGGCCCGGGCGGATACGTAGCCGCCATCAGATCAGCCCAACTTGGACAAAATACAGCCATCATCGAGCGCGATGCTTTGGGTGGAGTTTGCTTAAACGTAGGCTGTATACCAAGTAAAGCCATGATCACGGCAGCTCACTGGCTTCATAAAACTCAACATGATTTTCCAACGATGGGGTTTAACTTAAAAACTCCAATCGAAGTGGATTTCGGAAAACTTCTAGCTTGGAAGAATTCTGTCTGCGCAAAAATGAGCGGCGGAGTTAAACAATTATTATCCGGCAACAAAGTTACCGTCATCAAAGGTGAAGCAACTTTTAAAACGAACAAAGAAATTACCGTCGGTGGCGAAACTTACACGGCAAAAAATATTATTATCGCAACTGGTTCCCGTCCGATTGAAATTCCAGGATTTCCCTTCGACGAAAAGGGAATTATTTCTTCAACGGGCGCTTTAGATTTAGACCAAGCTCCAAAAACCGTTGTCGTGATCGGCGGCGGTTACATCGGTTTAGAGATCAGCTCTTACTTACAAAAATTCGGCACGCAAGTAACAATCGTCGAAGCACAGATGCAATTATTAGCTGGTGTGACCGATCCAGAGTGCGCGCAAGTCGTAGCTCGTAAAATTGAAAAAAGCGGAGTTAAAGTTCTTTACGGTGCAAAAGCAAAGGGCCAAAAGAAAGTAAAAGACGGCTACGAAGTCACAATCGAAAAAGACGGAAAAACTGAAGTAGTAAAAGCAGACAAAATTTTAGTGACCGTAGGTCGCAAACCAAATAGCGATCAAGCAGGACTAAAACAAATCGGCTTAACTTTAGATGAACGCGGATTTATTAAGGTAGATGCCCAACGTCGAACTAATTTCCCTCATATTTTCGCCATCGGTGATATCGCAGGACAACCAATGCTGGCGCACAAAGCAAGCCACGAAGCAGTTTTAGCGGCAGAAGTTATCGCCGGCCACAAACGTGCGTTCGATGTTAAAACCGTTCCAGCAGTTATTTTCACAGATCCAGAAATGGCATCTGCAGGAATGACCGAAGCCGAAGCAAAAGCAGCCGGCTACACAAAACTTAAAATCGGAAAATTCCCATTCGCGGCTAATGGTCGTGCAGTATCAATGCAAGAAACCGAAGGCTTCGTAAAAATGATAGCCAACGCAGAAAATAATATTCTGTTAGGCGTTCATATCGTGGGTCCCGAAGCTTCGAATTTAATTTCCGAAGCGGCACTAGCCATTGAAATGGGCGCACGTCTTGAAGATTTAGCATTGACCATCCACCCTCACCCAACATTAGGTGAAACGATGATGGAAGCTGCCGAAGCAACTTTAGGACACGCAATCCATATTATCCAAAAGCCATTAACGTCAGCGCGAGGCCCAGCATTAACGAAGTAATTCGCACTGTCGATTCCAGTTCATTTTTACATTTAGGCCTTATCGATTACGACAAGGCCCTAAAAATTCAAATGGACTTGGTCGAACAAGTTCACGCGAACGACGAACCAGGAAAAATAATTTTTTGCAGCCACCCGCCTATCATAACTCTAGGGCGCGCAACCCAAGAAGGTGATATCACCGACTGGCAAGGCGCAAAGCTCGAAGTATCCCGCGGCGGCCGAGTAACCTATCACGGTCCTTCGCAGTTAATTATTTACCCCATCATTAATTTAAAATACGGAAACGAACACCGCGCGGCCAAAGATATCCATGCGTTTTTAAGATTATTCGAAAAGTGCATCACGGAAAGCCTTGCGACTCTAGGCCTAGAAGCCCACGGCAAAACCGGCGAACACGATACAGGTATTTGGGTTGGAGATAAAAAAATCGCGTCCATCGGAATTGCCGTCAGACATTGGGTAACGTATCACGGAGCCGCGATCAATATCGATATCGACCCAACGGCCTTCCAAGGAATAAAACCTTGTGGGATGAATCCAAATACAATGTCGTCATTACAAGAAGTTCTAGAAAAAAAGATCGATCGAAATGATTTATCCACCACGCTAGAGACAAATTTAAAAAAACTTTTATAACGATAGTATCCCTCCCCGAAAACCACAGAACCAAGAACAGTTCAAAACGACCCATATGCAAGGCGGAGGTTGGTTTTTTTCACGGAGGCGTGCTACTGCACGTTGGAGGGAAAAAGGCCGGCCGATCCGCCTTAGCCGACGCGACGGCGGACAGTCAGATGGGCCGTTTTCAACTGTTCGATTACTTCATTAGGTCGGATGTGGACATTACGATTGTGGCATCGCCCTTAACACAGATCTCGCCGTTCTCTTTACGAGCAATAGTTTCAACTGAAGCAATCCCCTTACCCTTACGAACAGCGGTAACGTGAATTTCAATAGTTAAAATATCATCAATGTAAACCGGGTGAACGAATCGTAAACTTTGTCCTAGATAAATTCCGCCGCCACCTAAACTTTCATTTAGTACGCGGGAAAATAAAGCACCCACGATCATTCCGTGGGCGATACGACGGCCGAAACGTGTGGTCTTTGCGTACTCGTCGTCCAAATGAATTGGATTAAAGTCGCCACACATTTCAGCAAATTGGTGAATCATTTTATCGGTTATCTGAACCTTAATTGAATCCTTAAACCCGACGTCAGCATTCACATGCTTTATGTTCGCGGACATTGAAAACTCCTTACAAGATATTCGCAGCTAACTCTGCAAGCTCTGAACGCTCACCTTTTGTCATCGTTACGTGGCCCGCAATCGCGTGCCCCTTAAACTTTTCGACGGCATAGGTAAGACCAGAGTTCGCGGAATCAACGTAAGGATTATCGATTTGGTAAACGTCCCCTGTCAAAACAACTTTTGTACCGCGCCCAGCACGGGTCACGATCGTTTTGATCTCGTGGGGAGTCAAATTCTGCGCCTCATCGACGATTAAATATTGTTTAGGGATGCTTCGTCCGCGGATATAGGTCAAAGGTTCGATGTTTAACATCCCTTGATTGATTAATTCCTGCGCACGACCGGCTGCTTTTTTATCAGCACCCATTAAAAATTCAACGTTATCAAATACCGGCTGCATCCATGGATTTAATTTTTGTTCGATGTCCCCTGGCAAATAACCAATATCTCGTCCCATTGGGAAAATTGGACGGGAAACTAGTAATCTTTGAAAACGGCCCTCATCCAAAGTTTTGTGAAGTCCGGCAGCGATCGCTAATAAAGTTTTACCCGTTCCCGCTTTTCCGACTAAAGACACAAACATGATCTCGTCATTCAACAAAGAATCTAATGCAAAAGATTGCTCGACGTTTCTGGCGTTAATTCCCCAGATGCTATCCGCGGGGCTAATTAACTGAACAATCGCTTTTTCTTTTTCACTGTAACGACCAACTGCCGAATGACCAGGATTAGAAATATCCTTCATGATGATGTATTGATTCGCGATCAATTTCATATCACCTGGATCCATTTTTTTATCTCGATAGAACTGGTCGATTTTTTCAGGGCTTAATTCAATTTCCTGGTAACCCTCGTACATGTTCTCTTGCGAAGAAGCATGGGGCTCGAAATCTTTTGCGACGATCCCGTAAACGTCAGCTTTAATTCGAAGGTTGATATCTTTAGTAATAAGCTCAACTGACGAGCGCGGATGTTGCTTTTGCAAAGCCATCGCGGTCATTAGGATTCGATTATCTGCTTTTTGTTGATCAAGTTCATTAGGCAGACCCGCAAACATCATATCAGTATTGATGTAAACCATGGTCTCGCTGTTATCTAATTGCACGCCCTGAGGTAAGGACCCCTTCGCACGAAGCACGTCGATAAAGCGGCTGAACTGACGGGCATTTCGTCCGTTTTCGCCTTGGTCACGTTTAAAACGATCGATCTCTTCGATAACGGAAATTGGAATATGAAGATCAGCATCTCCAAACTTCATCAACGCCATGGCGTCGAAAAGTAAAACGTTAGTATCGACCACAATTTTTTTACGGCGATTGGCTGCGGGAGCTGTAGATTTAGACAAGTATAACCCTCCGTGGACTATACTTGATTCGACATCAAGATAGGACTTAAGTCCACGAAAAGTCTGTTAGCTTATGAAATGTGAGAAACCTGAATATCGCCGTTATCTGTTTTCAGAGAGGCAGAGATATTCTCGATGAACTTAATGAAATGATGGAGCGCAACATCGTTGATCGTCCCATCCACAAAGTTAGCACCATGACGAAGCATTCCATCTTCCTCGCGAGAGCGGGAATACGTAATTTTCACTACGAATGGAAAGTAAGTTTTATGATTTAAATAAATTCGCATCGCGATCTCGTCGCCTTTTTGGTATTGGCCTTCCGCAGTTGGAATATCAAATGCCAATCCCTTATCCGAGATATCAAAAAGTCCCACACGGCAAAGTCCACGCTCTGGCAAAATTGCGAAAGCTCCAATGAACTCAGTTAAAATTGTACGCTTAACGACCCGACGCTCGTTTTGCATAATTAATTTGCGTGATTCGGTCATGTCCAGCACTGGTGCTGCTTCAAGGATTTCTTCCCGATTATCGCTTTCAACATTTTGCTGATCGCGTCGACGGTTCTTATAATAATCCATGAAATTGATCACATTCGACATAGGTGCGTCCCCCATACGTATTTATCGGCAGAAAAAGTTTCATTCTGAAGTGATTGTTTGGCTCAAGTTGATTCTATGTACTAAAATGAGACGGTGAGAGTTGTTATATTCGCTGTCTCAAGTTTATTTATCCACTTGGCCTTCGTCCTGCTTTTGCAGGAGTTTCCGGCCGACTATTTCCTGGCTAAAGAGCTAGAGAAAAATGCCGGCATCGAAGTAGAAATCGTCAATCAACCACAAGAACTCACCCAACAAGTTGTTCGCCAAGCAGATGCTCCGGAAAACCAGTTAGATGATTTAAAGGAACAGGCCAAATATTTATCGGAACAAGCCCAAAGAGTCTTAGTACAAACTCGCGCTCGTAAAACCGGAATCACCAAAAATCGAGTTCCGCAACCTCAATTTTTACAAGACGCTTTAGAAGAAAAATCCCGCCAACTTGCTTCCGAAGACGGAGACGAAATTCGTGAAGATTCTAAATTACAAAAACAAGCTCGCCGGGATTTATACGAAGTAGGTCCGTCTACCATGGGTGACTCGTTACCAGAAGACATGGCAGTTGGTTCATTCACCGCTTTGAACACCGATAAATTTACGTACTATTCTTTTTTCGCACGCATCGAAGACTTAATTCGTTTTCGATGGGAATCACGCGTAACGGAAGCTACTCAAAGTTTTGATCGTGCTTATGTTGTACAAGTGATTGGTCGAAAGTCCTGGAATACTCAGATCGAATTTTTGTTAGATCCTCAAGGCGAATTCGTGAAAGCGCGAATTTTAAAATCATCCGGAATGTTTAAATATGATCAAGCTCCGATTCTTGCTTTCAAAGAAGCGAGATACTTTCCTAATCCACCCCAAGAGCTAGTCCGGGATGATGGCTTCATCCATCTAGTTTATTCATTTCAAGTAAACTTTAATCCAGGTTGGATGGCCCACCGGTAGGCGTTTCTAAGGCATCTTGCTATACTGATTGCCATGGGTTCAATCACTCAAAAAATAATCGCTTCGATGATCGTCATTTCACTTTTTACGAGTAATTATGCTTTCGCAATTGCTGCGGAACTTGGTGCTTCGTACGGAAGAAAAAAAACCACGATCGATGAATTTAACTATGACGAACAAGAATCAACTACGGGTTCGCTGTCGTTTTATTTTCTAGAACGAGTAGCTTTAGAATTTAGTTATACGAGTTCGCTGGCAGTTAGAAATCAATTAGTATCTGGAAATACCGAACTCACCGTTCAAAAAACAAAAGTGTTCGGATCCGATTTAATTTTAGTTTTAGCTGATAAAACTGCCTTCATTCAACCGTACATAAAAGGTGGAGTTGCCAGACTAGAACGACAAAAAAATGTTCGAGTTAATAATTTACAGACAGAAAGCTTAGAACCCGAAATAGCTACTGTTCCCAGCTATGGTGCCGGTTTTAAATTAAATATTACTCAAACTTTTGGCGTTAAAGTTAGTTACG
This sequence comes from Bdellovibrionota bacterium, assembly GCA_040384405.1. Lineage (GTDB taxonomy): Bacteria > Bdellovibrionota > Bdellovibrionia > Bdellovibrionales > Bdellovibrionaceae > JAZKJI01. The sequence continues at coordinate 10,317 of JAZKJI010000174.1, read as the reverse complement.
ATGTATGGCGGACTCCCATCGGCGGAGATAACTACACGGATGATAACCAACTTAAAGCCGGCCTTACCTGGATGCTCTTTCAATAATGCGCCGTTGGTTACTTAGCGCTGCTCTCTTATTCTTGTTTACCGGTTGCCAAATAAATTACCTACTAAAAAGCACTTATCATCAAATGGATCTCTTAAGTAAAAGAGTTCCCATTGAAAAAGCATTAAAAGATCCAAGTCTGACAGAAAAAGAACGGACTCGATTGTTGCTGGCCGAAGAAGTCCGGGCATTCGCCAATGCGGATTTACGTTTAGAGGTCAGAAAAACTTTTACGTCCTATGTAAAACTGGAAAAGCCTTATGTAACGTGGGTTGTAAGTGCAGCCTCCCGCTGGGAACTTAAAACCCATTCTTGGTCATACCCATTCGTCGGCAAACTTCCCTATCGTGGTTACTTCATAGAAGAACAGGCGATTGAAGAAGAAGAAAAAATGAAAAAGGATTTCGATACTTATATGCGAGGAGTATCGGCGTACTCGACACTCGGATGGTTTAAAGATCCGATTTTATCTTCGATGATGAGATACGATGAATCAACCTACGTAAACACACTTATCCACGAGTTAGTCCACGCGACCGTATTCATAAAAAACAATGCCGACTTCAACGAACGTTTAGCCGTATTTCTTGGAAATAAGGGCATGGAACTCTTCTATTTTAAAAAAGAAGGGCCTGACTCCAACACCGTTAAACAAGTTAAAAAAGAAAACGAAGACGACTACGTTTTCTCAAAATTTATTTCTGCGGAAATTGCGCAACTAAAAAAATGGTACGAAACAATTCCCGAAGCTGAAAGAACCGAAGAAGCGCGGGAAAAAAACTTTCAAGCAATCAAAGACCGATTTAAGAACGATGTATGGCCCAAAATGAAATCAGATAACTGGAAAAAATTTAGCGAAGTTAAATTAAATAATGCTCGATTGATGACTTACAGTACATACATGTCAGATTTAAGTGACTTCGAAAAACTTTACGAAAAAGAAGGCCGTGATTTCCAAAAGTTCATAGACAAAATCCGGACTTTAGAAAAAAATCCGGATCCGGAAAAAGGCCTTAAAGAATTAGGTCTTTGAAGCCACCGTCGCGTGCGCATGGGCGTGGGTGGTCCCCGTCTTAGTTTCAGAAAAATTCAGATCTTTCCCGAAAGTCTCATCCATAAAATATAAAGATATTAACGCCAGCCCAAAACAAATTAAGCCAACGGTTAAGGCCGCATCAGGAATACTCATCGTCGTTTTCAAATGAGCAAATCCCATCACCGCAAACACGGCAGACCCACGAACAAAGTTAGGAACAGTTGTAGCAACGGTTCCACGAATATTTGTTCCGAATTGTTCAGCCGCCATTGTGACAAGCACCGCCCAATAGCCAACGCCCATCCCGATTAAGAAACAAAGTACGTAAATAAATTCTGCCGTTGCGCCTTCGGTACGCGTGTAAACTAACATCACGGCTAAAGCGAACACTAAGCAAATGCCCACCGCTTTACGGCGGCTGCGAAGCGTTTGACTCAATAATCCCGATAGAACGTCACCGATAGTTAATCCGATTGATCCCCATAAAATCGCAGACCCGGCGGTTACGGTTCCAACAACACCAAGTCCTGCCGTTAATTCAGGAGCAAAGGTAAAGAGAATTCCCGTACTAAAATAAACCGGAACGCCGGCTAAGATACATCCGATGTATTTCAATAATCTTTTCGGTTGCAACAGCAACAACATATTTCCACGTTGGCTCGAGTGTGATTTTTCAAACATGGATGATTCAAACATTTTGAAACGGGTAACTAAAAGCGCAAGACCCATCACTCCGCCAATAATGTAAGCGGTTTTCCAAGGAACTATTTGTCCAACAAAAGCTGCGGCAACAATTCCTAACATTCCTAAAGCAGCAACAATGGTTGTTCCGATACCGCGTTTTTCTTTCGGTAATGATTCGGCAACCAATGTAATCGCCGCACCTAATTCCCCGGCAAGTCCCAATCCGCCTAAGAACCGGCAAATCATATATTGATCAGTATTTACAACAAATGCGTTGGCGATATTCGCCAATGAATAAAGCATAATCGATCCGAACATGACGGATAATCGACCTTTTTTATCAGCAAGAATTCCCCAGAATATCCCACCGATCATCATTCCGATCATTTGGGCATTGTAAATTCGTAAACCTTCACTCAAGAGAACGGCAGGGTCAGTAATTCCTAAATCTTTCAATGAACTCATTCGTACGACGCCAAAAAGCGTAATATCGAATAGGTCGACAAAGTACCCAAGACCCGCTACCAACACCGTTAAATTCAGAACTTCTTTCACGTCTTTTATTTTCATTCTTCCCAAGTACTTGGAAAAAAAAATCAGGTCAAACTATTCGTTTGCCCAATTATCCACCCCAGTGATAATCCTATCGCTTCTGTTACTTGTATAAGTTGGGGATAAGGCCCGATGTTTCTACCAGGCACCGTAAAAGCCTGACTACGAGGTATAAATGCAAAGACGTTTTGGAATCCGGTTCGGTTCTGCGGCTAGAGCAAAAACACTTCTCCTGTTACAGGTAATTCTTCCTGTATTTTTCGCGCACGTAACTCTTGCAGATACTACGAAAACCCAAAACTACTATGGTTCAATGTTCTATGCATTGGTCGGCCAAGGTAACTCGGAACAACTCAAAGAAGAAATCAAACACATCCTTCGCGGTGGTCACATTACGACCAGTGGTTTTGATAAAATTGTTGATCAGTGTTTGGGCGAACCAAACTGCTATCAGCACACAGTTATTGGTTATAACGCGGCCCGAGTTTTTCTTTTAGGAAATTACTATTTAGTTCAAAACGGCAACTCGTATGCGGTTACCGAAGTCTATTGCTCAAGAAATGTCGATGCCAGCGAATTTCCTCAAGGTGAACAACCAGGTCCAAATAAAATTCCAGCAAACACAGTCGTGAATGTCGAGCACACGTGGCCGCAAAGCCGCTTCTCTCCTAATTTTCCGAAGGAAACCCAGAAATCTGATCTTCACCATTTATACCCAACCGATTCTAAAATGAATTCTACCAGAGGAAGTTTTAAGTTTGGTGAAGTCGTCAAAGACAAAGCCGGAATAAAATGTTCTGAATCAAGATTCGGTAACCCGCAAGATTCGACAGAGTTAGTATTTCAACCACCACCAGAACACCGCGGAAATGTTGCTCGCGCATTATTCTATTTTTCATTAAAATATAATTTAAAAATTTCTCCGGATGAAGAATCCGTCTTAAGAAAATGGGATACTGAAGATCCTGTTAACGACGAGGATGTACGTCGTAATAATGCGGTTTTCGCGGCACAAAAATCACGGAATCCATTCGTTGATAATCCGGGATTAGCTGCGAAAATTTCGGATTTTTAAATACGGATTTCCGCAGCCGTAGCCGTTCGTCGCACCCGCATCCGTCCTGTTTTCCGATGCCACACTTAACAAACCGGATTTTAGATTAATTATTAAAATTAGATAATCATTAAACCATACGGAAAGCCGAACGGATACGGGTGCGACGAACGGCTGCGGCTGCGGAAATCCATCGAGCTAGTTAGAATTACTGTTTTTTCGAAGCAACAAACTTATTCAACTTCTGAACAAATCTTTTGCCCATCAAACCTGCAGAAAAAGGATCTTGTCCTGTCATCAACTCGCGGTCTTCAACCACGTACGGAACCGTGGGAATTCGGTGGTAAACATATTTGGCACCAGCCGCTCTTAAAATATCTGATGGATATTGTCCAACGTGGCCTTTGATTACTTTAGTGCCCGGCATATCTTCGTTAAACCATTCGCTAGCGCGTGATATCGCTGTGATCTTGTATCCAGCATAGATCCACTGACCATTTACTTTAGGAGCAGCCGCAAGCACGGCAGGTGCGTGGCAAATTAATCCAGTTGGTAATTTTCGTTCGTGGAAATAGGAAAGAATTTTTCCCATGTCAGTATTCACGTCGGTTTTTTTCTGGGACTTAAACATATCTTGGAAATATAAATCCACCAGTGGTCCGTGGCCGCCTGGAACAAAGATCGCCGTGAAATCAGAAAGCTTACTTGTATCAGCCGCAAAGTCTTCTAAGCGGTACGGCGTATTTATTCCGGCGTCGACTAATTTTGCGTAAACAGAATCAGCGTGTTTTAATTTTTTCTTAGAAAACTTCCAGTACATTCCCCGGCGTGAATCAGCATCAATCGTCGGTGCTCGGCCATTGGGGCTTGCGAATACCAATTCATACCCGGCTTTAATCATTGCTTCAGCTGGCTCGGTCACCTCGCCTAAAAATAGTCCCGTTGGATGAACTCCACCCTCTTTAAGGGGAATCGAATCAGCGGCTGATAACACAACCAAAACTTTACCTTTAGAATTTCGCGATACCGACTGAGCATTCACGATGGATCCTCCAAGCAAGACTGTGCCTACGATAGCTGATAAACATTTAATCAAGGAAGACGTTTTAGGAGCAACCATTTGGAGCTACTTTCTGTAAAGCTTCGTAATGCATGTGAAGCGCGGAAAATTGATTTCAAGCTAGTGAATTGCAACAAAGGAACCGCTAAACGGCGACTGCGACTGCGACTGTTCAGGTACCGCAACGGCAACCAAGACCGTGTGCCCATCCGTTGTACACCCAAGTTTTTTTTTCAAAAACCGAACCGCCAAATCCCTAAAATTCCCCCTAAAACCTAATGCTTAGAGGGCCCCCTTCTTGCATTTACATGGGTGTTAGGGGGATTTCAGAGCCATGAAGACACCAGTAAACGCTATTTTATCGCCATTACAGGTTCAGCCCGCGGCTGAGTCCGTAAAGACGGACCAACCACGGGTTGGAATCCGCCGTTATGGTGACATTGTGGCCTTCCCTGATGGGGAAGGCAGCTATACTGCGTTTCATGCGAGAAATCTTGAAGTCGCGGATATTCCTAAAGAGATCTGGAATGAAATGCAGGAAACCACTTTTGTGGAAGCCCTGCCCTTACGCCTATTAAAAAATCCAGAATCCGAAGATGCCGTAGATTTAAAAACCTGGGAAGAAGAACTAAATCCCGAGACAACGACACAAAGAATTAGCTCTCAAATTCGTGCGTTAACGATAAACACGACCCAAATTTGTAATTTGGCCTGTGCCTATTGCGCAGCTGGCGGAGACGGAACCTACAACGACGCCGTTAAAAATATCAGCGTTGAAAAAACATTGCCGCAAATTAAATTTTTCATCGATCGTCTGCCTGCGCACGGGACTTTTCAAATTATTTTCTTAGGGGGAGAACCACTTCTTCATCCACAAGGGTTAGTTGCGATTGGCACTTACGCTCAAGAATTGTGTAAGGAAAAAGAGATCAATCTCTCTGTCAAAATCATTACTAACGGAACTTTGATTACGGAAGCCATCGTTGAATCGTTAAAGCCACTTCGACCAGGATGGAATATCAGCATCGATGGTCCGAATGAAATTAACGATGTCGTTCGTCCAAGTAAAAATGGAAAACCTTCCACTCCACAAACTCTAAAAGGTTTAGAACTTTTGGTTTCCAATAAATCAAATTGGAACGGAATTTCTTTGCACGCTGTTTTTAACAAACATAATCCCGATGTGTTTTCGACCTATATGTTTTTCCGCGAATTGGGCGTGGATTATTTCGAATTAACTTTGGATGTTTTCGAAAGTGATCCTGAAATGACTGCCCAATATATCAGCGGAATGAACAAGGTTGCCGAACATGCATTTACTAATGGTGGCGAAGAAGCTTTACGTAAAATTTTAACTTTTGATTCATTTTTCGAGTCGCTCGGGAAATTCCATTCGCATCTTTCCGGATTCACTACTGCGATCGACACTGGCGACAAGAATATCCTTGATTTCGCCCTCCAAAGCGAGGAATGGCTCGCGAGCCTGATGCC